>JAGUUF010000064.1 GCA_020063545.1 Cytophagales bacterium | reverse complement strand
TGAGTTCATCCACAATATCAATCACTTTCAGGTTGCGGCTTACCAGGTTGTACGTGCCGCTCTCCAGGCCGGTATGAAGCACATTGGCCAGCGCCTGCGCCACCTGGTTAATGTGAATGAACGCCCGCGACTGGTTGCCATCGCCATGGATGGTGATGCGCTTTTCAAAATTCGCTTCAAATACAAACTTGTTGATCACCGCATCGAAACGCATGCTGCGGCTGTACCCGTACACATTACCACAGCGAAAAATATAGGTATCCATCCTTTCCGCAAGCCTGCGCACATGTTCCTCACCGCGCAGTTTTGATATCGCATAAAATGTTTTCGGATTTGGCCGGGATGATTCATCAAGTGCCTCATCCGATGAACCGTAAACGCCTGCGCTGCTGGTGTAGATAAAGCGTTTAACCTTACTTTCTTCAACGGCATATACCAGCTCGGCTGTACCCCAATGGTTCACCTGCTCATACAGGTGGGCATCGGAGTTGGCAAAGGGTGTGGTAACCCGCGCGGCAAGGTGATACACTACGTCTATTCCGTTCAGCGCCTTTTTAAGTCCGCGGCTGTCGAGCAACTCCCCTTTCTGAAAATGAATTTTAGTATGCCCGGCTATTTTTCTTCCAAGAAACAAATTGAAATTGCTGCGGCTAAGGTTATCAAAAACAACAATGCGTTCAACCTCCGGGTTTTTGGCCAACCGTTCAACCAATTCGGTTCCGATATATCCGGCCCCACCGGTAACCAACACGTTCATTTTTCAGGCAATTAAGGGTACGACAATACTTATTTTGAAACCAGTTCGGTATGCAGGCCGCATTCCACCTTCTTCAATCCATACCAGCGCGCCTCCCGCTCCTGCATATTCGCATCTAACCTTCGGGTGCACGGTTCGCACCCAATGCTAATATACCCCTGCGCTTCCAGCGGATGCTTCGGCAGATTAAATTCCTTCTGGTATTCCCAGATCATCTTCGCTGTCCAGTCGAGCATGGGATGAAACCTGAGTTTCCCGTACGGTGCCGGCTGCTCCACCTTCATAGCGGCACGCACCGCACTCTGGTCGGCCCGCACCCCGTTAATCCACACATCGTGTTCGCGCAGCACACCATCCATAGGCTGGGTTTTATTCAGGTAGCAGCAATGGTCAGGGTCTGACGTGAACAACAATTTTCCCTCGGCATCGCGCTGCATAAACTTGGGTACTTCCGATTTCAAATCGATGGTATTCAGACCAAACTGCCGGGTAATTTCATCGCGAAACCGGATCGTTTCGGGGAAATGATAGCCGGTATTGATAAAATAAACCGGAATGGTACGGTCAATCCGGCTCAGCATGTGCAGCAGCACCAGGCTGTGCGACTGAAAGGATGAACTGGTAAACAACTTTTTACCCGCTGCCGTATACCGGCCGATATGGTCTGCCAGGGCTTCGAACGTCATAAAATCAAAGCTCAATAATAATTATTAATCGGCAAACCGGTACTTTCTGAACCTTTTAAACCCAAACCTGTTTAACTTTAGACCGCCCACGAATGAAAGTTAAAGTTTCGCGCAAAGAACATTTTAATGCAGCCCACCGCCTGTATAACCCGGCCTGGACTGACGAGGATAACCGCAAGGTTTTTGGCAAGTGTGCCAACCCCAATTACCATGGCCACAACTACGAAGTAGTGGTAAGCCTTACCGGTACCCCCGATGCGGATACCGGTTATGTGTTTGATATGAAAAAATTAAGCGACCTGGTTCGTGAACACGTAACTTCAAAATTCGATCATAAAAATCTTAATCTTGATACCGACCATTTTAAAAACCTGAACCCCACTGCCGAAAATATTGCCAAGGTAATATGGAGCATCCTGCGGGATAAAATTGATAAATCACTTGACCTGAAAATCACACTCTATGAGACAGAAAGAAATTTCGTTGAATATCCGGCCGATTAACCCCGATATCTACACCAACCTTGACGACCAGGGCGATGACCACGTTGGCACCTCGTACAACACCCCCCTGCGTGCCGATGCGTTTGAAATGCCCGATGAGGAAAAAGTGGAGAAGATTGAAAAGCATTTTAGGGAGATTATGCACATCCTGGGGCTTGACCTGACTGACGACAGCCTGCAGGGCACCCCGCGAAGGGTGGCCAAAATGTATGTAAAGGAAGTGTTCAGCGGACTGAACCCAAAAAACCGCCCGCATGCCCGCCTGTTTGAAAACAAGTACAAATACAACCAGATGCTGGTAGAAAAGGAGATCACCTTCTACTCGCATTGCGAACACCACTTTGTGCCGATATACGGCAAGGCGCACGTGGCGTACTTCAGCAGCGGCAAGGTTATCGGCTTATCGAAAATAAACCGCATCGTCCAGTATTATGCCAAGCGCCCGCAGGTGCAGGAACGCCTCACCGTGCAGATTGCCCGGGAGATGATGCGCGTGTTAAAAACTGAAGATGTTGGCGTTGTGATTGACGCCACCCATTTGTGTGTTGCTTCACGCGGTGTGGGCGATACCAACAGCCGCACCGGCACGGCCTACTTTTCGGGCAAGTTTAATGACGAGAATATCAAGCGCGAGTTTCTTAACTACATTAACAGCAGGTAGTTTTATTGCCTGCACTACTTGCACCGATACAGGGCCTTGTATTTTATCAGACCTAGCCATTTCCTTCCCCGCAGAGTCCCCGAAACGGGAGACTCTGCGGGGACGGGAGACCAGAACGGAAAGGTGTCAACTGCCTCATTACCTATCAATAGATTTGTTACACCTCTTAAAAAGGAATAGAATATATGAGATTATTGTCAATACTCTACTTGACCATTATCCTTGGCACGTATTCATACGCGCAGGTCAACTCCTATGATCTGGATAGAATGCACCTTAAGCATTACAAAAACCTGGAGGATGCTTTGAAAAGGCCAAATGAGGTTTATATCCTTGAACTTTCTCCGTTCAACGATGCCAAACTAAAAGGGCTGATTGCAGGGAATAAATCCGAGCAGTTAAAAGCGTATTATGAGCAAATCGGTAAACTTAAGTATTTGCGTGAACTCAGATTTAGCAATTGTCAGCTTACTGTAATCCCGGAATCAGTCAACAAATGTAAATATCTTGAAACCATTAGCATCCATGTAAATAAAGGATTAAACTGGGATAGTACCTTTACGATCTTAGCGGGAAATGCAGCATTAAAAAATATAAGAATTACAGACTCTGGTGTTGTCGATTTAAGTAAGTTAGGTTTATTAAAAAACCTAAAGAATTTAGAGTTGAGCTACTCAGAAATCATGAGTTCATCACATACTCCCGAACTATTTTCATTGCAACGACTTGTATTGAATAATAACAACTTAACAAAATACCCAACTCAACTGACCCAAGCACCAAACCTGAAGGAGATAACAATATCTGACAACCCTAATCTTGATCTAAAAGACATGTTTATGAAAATTTCATTAAATAGTAATATAGCATTCCTATCCCTTTACGGCAATAATTTAGACACTGCCCAATTAAGTGTGTAAGTGCGGGTAACGACTAAGCAACTGCGTAAAGGGTTTATATTTTGCATCTACCTTCGAAGATAGTTAAAAATTGG
>JAGUUF010000246.1 GCA_020063545.1 Cytophagales bacterium | reverse complement strand
TGACTTTGCCAAACAGATTGATATACCAAATGCCAAAACCATTGAAGAGCCTGAGGTGCTGATGGACATGGTGGACGGAAAAATGTGGCAACTGATGAAGATGAAGTGCGTAATGAAACAGAACTGGAAGGTGGGTGATTTTCCGTTTGATAAGCAACGGCTTGTTGTCCACATTGAAAATTCAATTTACGATCAGAACCAACTGGTATTTGTTGCCGATGAATTCGGCAGCACATTCGACCGCGAACTGACCCTTGACGGGTGGCGCATCCGCGATTTCAAGGTAACCACCGATACACACGAATACATTACCGTATTTGGCGACCCGCGCTCCGACATGATGCATTCGGAATACGCTTCCTTTAATATCTTCATCGACATTGAACGGGATGCCTGGGGATTGTTCCTGAAAATTTTCATCGGCATGTATATCGCCTTCCTGATTGCCGTGCTCAGCTTTACCCCAAAACCAACCGAACTGGAACCGCGTTACGGGCTGCCGGTAGGTGGTTTGTTTGCAGCTGTCGGTAACAAATACATCATCGACTCCCTGCTGCCCGAGTCCAGCTCGTTCACCCTGGTTGATACGCTTCATACCATCACCTTCTTCGGTATTTTTGCAACCCTGCTCATTTCTGCTGTTGCGCTTCGCTTGTACGAAAGAGATAAAAAAATTGCCAGTGCCCGGGTTGATTACTGGGGCTCGCGCATTGTGGTTGTTTCTTATGTGGTGCTGAATGTTGCTTTCGTTTGGCTGGCCGAAAAATAAGTGCATTCGAAAAATGAACGATCTAACTAAAAATGTTCACCTTGGATTTTTTTACCATCAGGAGATTACCCATGTTACAGGCAGGGCACCAAAACAAAATAGGTTGTCGTCCTGAGGCCCGTGTTAAACGGGGCGAAGGACCTCTTGCTTTCATGATAGTATTGTCAATCGATACCACCCGTTAATCAGTTTAAAATGAAATTAGTTAAGCGAATACTTCTCGCACTTGTTGCCCTTGCCGTGCTGGCAGCGGTGGCCGCATTTATGTACATGCGCAGTCTTAAGCCTCAACTTACGGGTGAACTCAACCTTCAGGGTTTGCAAAACGAGGTGGAGGTATTGTTTGATGCCTACGGCATTCCCCACATCTATGCCCAAACCATGGAGGACGCATACTTTGCCCTTGGGTATGTACATGCGCAGGACAGGCTTTTCCAAATGGAAATGCTGAGGCGGGCTGCCGGTGGCAGGCTGGCAGAAATTCTTGGCGAAGACCTGGTTCCTGTTGACAAGTTTTTCAGAACACTCGGACTTAATCATTTTGCCAAAGAGCACGCAGCAAAATTCCTCAGTACTGACACAGCCGATTTTCAACGCGCTGCACTGGCGTATCAGCATGGCGTGAATCAATACATTAAAACCGGAAAGACGCCAATCGAATTTACCATCATCGGTATTCCCAGGCAGGAATTTTCGCCTGAAGATATTTACCTCGCTGTCGGCTTTATGTCGTTCGGGTTTGCTGAAGGTTTTCATGCCGACCCGGTGCTTGAAAAAATAAAAACCGAATGGGGCGAAAATTACCTGGCCATGCTGGCGGTTCAAACTCCGGCCGATGCCGTGCAGATCAAAAATTTCAACGGGCCGGTAAAATCAACATCGGGCAACAAACTCATCGCAGCCATTAGCCGGGCAATCGAGCAAATTCCGGTTCCGCTCTGGCAAGGCAGTAACGGTTGGGCAGTAGCAGCCGAAAAATCGGAGAGCGGCTACCCCATCCTTGCCAACGATACCCACATCGGTTACTCGCAGCCGGCCGTATGGTACGAAGCTCATCTGGAGTACCCGGGGTTCAGTTTCTATGGTCATCACCTTGCCGGAATTCCGTTTGGCCTGCTCGGCAACAACCGCTTTTGCGGATTCGGGCTTACCATGTTTGAAAATGATGATGTGGATTTCTTCCGCGAAAGATCAAATCCTGAAAACAAAAACCAGGTAATGTATATGGGCACATGGGAAAACCTGGATGTACGGGAAGAACGGATTAAAGTAAACGGCTCAACAGATGTTGTGCTCGAAGTAAAGAAGAGCCGGCACGGCCCGATTATTAACGGCATTGTGGAAAACACTGCCGAAGATGGAGAACCCATTGCACTTTCATGGCTTTTATTGCAGGTCGAAAATCATGCCCTGCAGGCCGCCTGGAAACTGAATCATGCCGCAACCTTTGAAGAAGCCCGGGATGCCGTTTCCATGTTTTCGGCACCCGGCCTGAACGTAATGTATGCCGACACCGACAAAAACATAGCCTGGTGGGCAGCTGCCAAACTTCCGGTAAGGCCGGAGCACGTAGTAAGTAAACTTTTTCTGAACGGTGAAAGCGGCCGCGATGAATACAACGGCTTTTACGATTTTTCGAAAAACCCTCAGGCCGTTAACCCTCCGTGGGGGTTTGTGTATTCGGCCAACAACCAGCCCGAAGCGGTTGATGGTGTGCTTTACCCCGGATACTATTACCCAAAGGCAAGGGCCGGCAGGATTGCCGAATTATTAGATGTGGATAAAAAATTTTCGCTGGAGCAATTAAGCAGCATGCAACTCGATGTTACGTCTGCCATGCATGTTGAAATTGCCAACGAAATTGCTTCCGTACTTGCAACACGCAACAATCCGGAATTTAACATTTTAATCAGCGAACTGAACCGATGGGACGGCTCGCACCGGGCCGACCTGGTTGCTCCTTCCATGTACAACAACCTGCTCGACCAGGTTATCCATCGCGCCATGCTGGATGAACTTAGGCCAACGGCACTTGCCTC
>JAGUUF010000253.1 GCA_020063545.1 Cytophagales bacterium | reverse complement strand
TGGTGTAATCATAATTCTGGCCTTTCATCCAGGTAACAAATTGTTGGTATTCAGGGTCGGTAAGGCTAAATGTTTTTGGATCGGCCGGTGCTTTGTTGACGTTTGCGTACCGGGTAGCGTAGTCAAAAATAAAACCGTTTTGGTAAATGGTTTGAACGACCGGGTGAAGTTCCGGCTGTTCTACGGCAATATCGGGTTCAATACCGCCACCATCGTAAACGGTACGGCCATTAACGGTTTTAAAGGCTTGTTTAACCGAGTCGGGTACTGAACTTACACTGCCGTCTTCACGCCTGTGCGTGTAATCCAAAACCTGAATACACCTGCCGGATGGCGTATAATATTTTGCTGTGGTAACCTTTAACTGCGAGTTATACGAAAGCGGACGCGTAACCTGCACCAATCCTTTGCCATAGGAACGCTCGCCAATAACCACTGCCCGATCATAATCCTGAAGGGTGCCGGCAACAATTTCAGCGGCCGATGCACTACCGCGGTCAATCAGCACCACCAGCGGTATCTCCGTATCCACCGGGTTGTCCAGTGTTTCGTAGCTGGTGTTCTGTTCCGGAATTTTACCTTTGGTTATCACTACTTTTTTCGCGCGCGGAATAAATACGTTACACACGTTAACGGCTTCCATCAGCAAGCCGCCCGGGTTGCCGCGCACATCGAGGATAATTGCCTTTGTGTTTTGCTCCTTCAGTTTAAGCAAAGCATTCTTCACATTCTTTCCTGCTTCGGGCGTAAACTCTGTAAGCTTAATGTAGCCAATGCTTTCGCTCACCAGGCCATAGTAGGGTACATTGCTTATTTTGATTTTCTCCCGTTTAAAATCAAGGATCAGGGGTTGGTCAACACCAAAACGCTTCACCGTAAGCCGTACGGGCTTGCCTACTTCGCCTTTCATCAGGTGGCTTGCAGCTTCCCTTGAAATTTTCGAGAGATCGACATTATCAATTTTAAGCACTTCGTCACCTATCTTCAGGCCTCCTTTTTCAGCGGGGTATCCGCCCATTACCATGGTTACCACGGTGCGGTTGCCGATTTCGCGGGTAATGGCCCCGATACCTCCGTACTGGCCGGTATTGATCGTACGGAAATCCTCGATCATGTCTTCGGGAATGTAGTTGGTGTACGGATCGAGCGATTCGAGCATGGCATCGATGCCCGTTTTAATGAGGGTGTTCGGGTTCACCTCATCCACGTAGCTTTTGTTTACTTCCCGGAAGAGGGTTGCGAAAATGTCGAGGTTTTTGGCGATTTCGAAATACCGTTCGGCAGGGGGTGTAAAGGCCAACGCCAGCCCGGCAAGTAAAAAGGTTATGAGTATGTATCGGAATCTGAACTTCATAGGAATCGGTATGCTAAAGAAACGAGAAAGCGGGTAAAAAGGTGTCGTGATTTTGTTTTTTCGGGAAGTTGATAATTTGGATGGTTACGGTGCAGAAAGATTATCAAAATTTATCCGGAATCTGAATTATCCTGACTACAATTTCATGCGGGTCGCCATCTTTATCCAACAGGCTGAAGCGTACCATCGGGTTATCCTTCCGGATGTTGCTTTCCACGTTCACCACTTCATTATCCTGTAAATGCTTTTCAATTTCCTTTTGCAGGATGTAGAGGGCGTTGGCAAAGTCCACTTCCAGCGGACTGGGGTTGTACGTTGATGTTTTCATGGGTTGGATTCAAGTTCAGCGCCCGGGTACTCCTAACCCCAAGCGCAAATCACCACCGGATAAGGGCAGAGGCCCACGTAAAACCACTGCCGAATGCGGCTAAACAAATTACGTCATTTTCCCTGAGCTTTCCTTCGGCCCAGGCCTCGCTCAGGGCAATGGGAATGGACGCGGCCGTAGTATTTCCGTACCGCTGGATGTTGTTGTACACCTGGTCATCGCGCAAGCCAAACTTTTCCTGTATATACTGACTTATACGAAGGTTGGCCTGGTGCGGCACCAGCAGGCTGATGTCTTCTTTTTTCATATGGTTGGCAGCCAATGCCTCCTGGATGGCCTCCATAAAACGCACCACGGCATGCTTAAACACCTGATTTCCGTTCATCACTACCTTAAAGCCGGTGGTATCCAGTATCTGTTCGGGCTGGCGTTCTTCGCGGGGGCGGCTGCTGCCCGGATCGCGTACATACAATTCTTCTGCAAAACGTCCATCGGCATGAAGATGCGTGGAGAGTACACCGGGTTTATCGGCCCGTTGCAAAACGGCTGCACCGGCACCATCGCCAAAAATAACTGCGGTATTTCTTCCCCGTGTAGTTACATCCAGTGCGGTTGATTGTATTTCTGCACCAACCACGAGCACGGTTTTGTACATGCCGGTTTTAATAAACTGGTCGGCCGTTGAAAGCGCATAGATAAACCCGGAACAGGCATTCTTAATATCCATTGCGCCAATGCCTTCCAGGCCCAGTTCGCGCTGCATGATAACGCCCGAACCGGGAAAATAATAATCCGATGTTATGGTGGCGAACACAATAAACTCAACGTCTTTTTCGGTAAGTCCGGCCCGCTGTAACGCCATGCGTGCGGCTTTAGCGGCCATGTTGCCTACGGTGTCCTTCGCGGGATCAATCCATCGTCTTTCTTTAATACCTGTACGCTCAATGATCCATTCATCGGTGGTATCCATGAGCGTTGACAAGTACTGATTGGTGATGATTTGCTCGGGCAGGTGATGACCAAGGCCAACAATTTTAGAAGCGTACATAGCGCGATTTTGGGTTGAAACAAAAGAGGCTCAAATTAAGGAATTGTTACGGAAACCTTATGGGTGTTAGGGCGGAAAGTTGCGGGGTAAGAAGTATGGTTGCCCGAGGTGTTTGGCCCATAAATACCGGCCGGCAAGTTGCAAGCCTAAGCTTTTCAGTTGAGCAAACGCATAGCTTGCAACCAGAGGCTTGTAGCCTGCAGCCTGGCATTTGACCTAATACGCACTAAACCCCCGCTCGATAAAGGCGAAAAAGCCGTGCTTGAATTCGGCAAAGACCCTGGCGAAACCGGCCACTTCGTCCATGATTCCGGCATGCTCTTTAAAATATTCCGTATCGGATTCGTTGAGTTCTTTCAGCATCACGGCAAGTTTCTTTTCGTGGTCCTTCAGTTTTTTCCGGAGATGGTCAACCAGTTCGCCCTGGTAATAGGTAATCAGGTGCTGGTAGTGATCGATTTGCTTCTTAAATTCAACTTCGCTCATTTTAGGTGCGTGCTGGTCGAGCAATTTTTGGAAGAAGGCAAGTTCACGTTTCCAAAGTTCACAGGCCGAGACCCACTCGGTGGTTTCGCGATGCATTCCTACGAGGCTGGGCTGCAAGATGTATTTTCCGGATTGTCCTGTTACCGATATCATAGTGTATGTTTTTTGTTTTCGGAAAATCGGAATACCAGTTCAGGAATGTGCTGAGAACCATCAGGTGGGGGCCTGATTTATTTCAGGGATTACACCACCACGTTCACGATTTTACCGGGCACCACAATTACTTTTTTCGGGGGCTTTCCTTCGGTCCACTTTTTAACGATTTCGGAAGCAAGTACTACCTTCTCAATGTCTTCCCTGGGCATATCGAGGGCGAAGTTCATTTGCGCCCGAACCTTGCCATTAATCGAGATGGGGTAATTGAAGGAGTTTTCGGTAAGGTACTGCTCATCGTATGCAGGAAAACCGGCATCAAAAACAGTTTTTTGGTGCCCCAGTTTATGCCACAGTTCTTCGGCTATGTGCGGGGCAAAAGGTGCAAGCGCGATAACCAGCGGCTCCAGTATGCTGCGTTTGTTGCATTTCAAGGCAACAAGTTCGTTGGAGCAAATCATAAACTCGCTAACGGATGTGTTGAATGAGAATGTTTCAATATCCTTTTCAACTTTTCGTATGGTTTTATGCAGCACTTTTAATTCTTCGCGTGTGGGCTCATCGTTGGTCACGCTGAAGTTTCCACCGGCATCGTGAAATAGATTCCAGAACCTGCGCAAAAATTTAAACACCCCGTCAATGCCGTTGGTATTCCAGGGTTTGGATTGCTCTAACGGCCCCAGAAACATTTCGTACATGCGCAAGGTATCGGCACCGTAATTGACAATAATGTCATCGGGGTTTACTACATTATGTTTTGACTTCGACATTTTTTCAATTTCCGTGCCGCAGATGTAGTTCCCGTCTTCAAGAATGAAATCAGCATTTGTAAGATCAGGACGCCACTTTTTAAAATCTTCTAACCTAAGAATGTCGCCATCAACAAAGGACACGTCAACATGAAGGGCGGTTGTGTCATACGTGTCTTTCAGGTTTTTAGATACAAACGAATTGGTGCCGTTAATCCGGTACACGAATTTTGACACTCCCTGGATGTGCCCCTGGTTAATCAGTTTTTTAAAGGGCTCTTCTGCACTTACATGGCCCAGGTCTTTAAGGGCTTTACACCAGAAGCGTGAGTACAGCAGGTGCCCGGTGGCGTGTTCTGATCCGCCAATGTACAGGTCAACATCTTTCCAGTACTGTTCATTTTCTTTTGAGCAAAAGGTTTTGTGGTTGGCAGGGTCCATATACCGGAACCAGTACCAGCTTGAACCCGCCCACCCGGGCATGGTGGTAAGCTCAAATGGATGGCCTTTATAACTCCAGCTTTTTGCCCTTGCAAGGGGAGGCTCACCGGTAGCGGTAGGTTTGTACGCATCAATTTCGGGCAGTGTTACCGGCAGGTCTTTTTCATCAACCAGTTTTGGAATGCCGTCTTCAAAGTAAACCGGGAAGGGCTCGCCCCAATAGCGCTGCCGGCCAAAGATGGCATCGCGCATGCGGTAATTCACTTTGCCTTTGC
>JAGUUF010000257.1 GCA_020063545.1 Cytophagales bacterium | reverse complement strand
TAAACCCGTAAGGGCAGGTTACTTATTAATGAAGAACTGTAAAAGCATGAATTGACTTGAATACAAGTCAATGAATTTATAATTTTGACTTAACTACAAGTCAAAATTATACTGGATCCTCTCTATACTTTCCAGGAGGCGCTTTTAATTGATCACATATTCTTCACCACTTCCTGACCAAATTCAGAACACTTCAGCAGCGTTGCGCCTTCCATCAGGCGGTGGAAATCATAGGTTACACGCTTGGATGAAATTGCTTTCTCCAAACCTTTGTTGATCAGATCTGCGGCTTCCTGCCAACCCATGTACTCCAGCATCATTACACCAGAAAGAATCACCGAACCGGGGTTCACTTTGTCCTGGCCGGCATACTTGGGTGCGGTGCCGTGGGTTGCTTCAAAAATAGCATGACCAGTGATGTAGTTAATGTTCGCACCGGGAGCAATACCAATACCGCCAACCTGTGCAGCCAATGCATCGCTCAGGTAATCACCATTCAAATTGAGGGTGGCAATCACGTCAAAGTCTTCAGGACGTGTTAACACCTGCTGCAGCGTAATGTCGGCAATAGAATCTTTGATAATAATTTTACCCGCAGCAATGGCTGCCTTTTGCTCGGCATTGGCGGCCTCTTCACTTTTTTCTTTTTTGGTTTTCTCCCACTGATTCCAGGTGTACACCTTGTCGCCAAAGTAATGCTCGGCCACCCAATATCCCCAATCGCGAAAGGCACCTTCGGTAAACTTCATAATGTTACCCTTGTGCACCAGGGTTACCGATTTGCGGTTGAACTTCACGGCATAGGCTATGGCACTGTGAATCAATCGTACGCTACCGCTCCAACTTACCGGTTTAATACCAATACCCACATTTACTTCATTCTTCACGTTAGTAGCCCCCACCATCTTCCAAAATTCTTCCGATTTCGCCTGGGTGTTAAACCGTATCTTATCATATTCTTTTGGAAACTCTTTGGCAAGAAAGTCAAGCATCTTCTGTGCTTCGGGAGTGCCTGCCTTAAATTCTATACCGGCATAAATATCTTCCGTGTTCTCGCGGAAGATCACCATATCCACCGCAGCCGGATTTTTAACGGGCGAAGGCACACCGGTATACCAGCGCACAGGGCGAAGGCAAACGTACAAATCCAATATCTGCCGAAGGGCAACGTTGAGCGAGCGCATTCCTCCACCCACAGGGGTTGTCAGCGGACCTTTAATTCCGACCAGGTATTCTCTGAACGCATCCAGGGTTTCATCGGGCAGCCAGTTGCCCACCTTGTTAAACGATTTTTCCCCGGCCAGCACTTCTTTCCAGTTTATTTTGCGTTTGCCGCCATAGGCCTTTTCAACTGCTTTGTCAAAAACCAGCTGCGCAGCCGGCCATATATCAACCCCGGTACCATCTCCTTCGATAAAGGGTATTGTAGGGTTATCCGGAACATTCAGCTTTCCGTTATGAATGGTAATTTTCTGATCGCTCATTCTTGCGTTGTTTAAGTGAAACGTGGGTTAAAGAGCCCTGAAATTAAAAAAATAGGTTTACAATGAATAATTTCAGGCCTGCGCTGCGTTTTTATAACCATTACACTGCTATGAAATCACCATTAACTTTTGCGCTGGTCTCTCTGCTGCTGGGTTTGCAGGCGTATGCCCCGGTTACAGGTTCCTCATTTGCCTGTTTGCAGGATGAGGAGCAGAAGCTTTATACCTTACTTATGGAGTACCGGGCAAGCAAAGGGCTCGGGCCCATCGCGCTGTCGGTAAAACTAACGCGGGTGGCCCAACTTCATGCCCGGGATTTAGCCGGGCATTACGACCCCAAAAATACCCGGTGCAACCTGCACAGCTGGTCGAAAAACGGTACGTGGACGGCCTGCTGTTACACCGATGATCATAAGCAAGCAAAATGCATGTGGGATAAACCCAGGGAAATTGCCGGCTATCCGGGTAACGGGTATGAAATTTCGTACTTCAGCACGACAGGCGCGAATGCCGAAGAGGGCCTTGAGGGATGGAAGAGAAGCCCCGGGCATAACCAGGTAATTATTAATGAAGGAATCTGGAAACAAATACAGTGGAATGCCATCGGCATTGGCCTGTACAATGAGTACGGTGTGGTGTGGTTTGGTAAGGAGCCGGATGATGAAAACTGCAACTGATTATTTAAGGTACACCGCAGTTTCTTTTCCCAGGATTACTTCAACATGATCGGTAATGGTGGTGGCCAGTTCATACCCGGAATATCGCGGAGCTATGGGAAAGGCCGCGTGGCTGCGGTTGATGAGAACCGCTACTTCAAGCTTTTTTATTTCAACATCCAGAAAAGGCTTCATGGCATAGGCCAATGTGCGCCCGGTATTGAGCACATCATCTACCAGCACAATGCTTTTTTTCTGTACTTCCTTCGAATCGCAGTCGAGCACCACCTCCTTCTGCTGCGGGGCTGCCTTATCCAGCGTAACTTTAACCAGTTTTACTTCAACTTCGGAAACAGCCGCAACTTCTTTGGCCAGCAGTTTGGCCAGTACATATCCCTGCCCGTCAATGCCGGCAAGCACCATTACCTTTTCCTTAAAATTATTTTCAAAAATCTCGAAGGCCATCCTGCGGATTTTCTGTTTCACCTGTACGGCATCGAGAATTAATGTTTTTTCCTCAGTCATGCTAATTCGGTATCGGCAATACTTTGCTGTCCTTAAAGGTTGAAAGAATGACCATCGTTTGTAAACTGTCAACCACTTCAATGTTCGAAACTTTTTCCAGCATCAGTTGCTGGTACGCGGCTATATCGGCACATACGATCCGCAGAATAAAATCGCCTGCCCCGGTAATGTGGTGGCATTCAATAACCTCGTCAATCGTTTCAATGGCTTTCACGAATTTATCGATGTTCTCTTTGTTGTGTCCTTTAAGCGATGCCATTACAAACGTGCTTACCCCCAGGCCCACCGCATTCGGGTCAATTACGGCATGGTAGCTCTTTATCACCTTATTATTTTCCAGTTTGTTCACCCGTTCAAGTGTGGGTGCCGGTGACAGGCCGATTTCTTTGGCAAGCAACGCATTGGTAATGTTTGAATTCCGCTGAAGTAATTCCAGGATTTTCCGGTCGGTGGCATCCAGTTTAATATTTTTCATAGAGGGCTGTTTAATTAAAGTCTGTAAAAATAAAGCAAAATGGGTTTATACCTACAGGCCGAAGGTTTTATTCGGCTATTACCAAACGGAAACTTTTTACCGTGTTGCCCGATGCCACGCGAAGTATGTACAAACCTGCCCGCAGATTACCGGTAGGTAGTTCCAATGTATTAAAGCCGGAGGATGAAATTGCAGTGGAGGAGAAAACCTGCTGACCCGAACTGCTGATTAAACTGATTGCAGTTGAACTATCCGTGCCCGAAATCCAGCTAACCATAACCCGTTGTGTATTATATACCGGATTCGGATAAGGCTCCATCGGGAGGAACGTTGCTTCAACAGCTGAACACAGCCGGTTATTATTCGGGGTGGTGTCATCTACCAATACCTCTGCACATATGTAGTCCAGTCCATCGCGCAGGGGAACCGAAAAACCTGCAACATGCCGGTATGAACTGTTGGAAGGAATGGTAATGGCAAGTGTTTCGTCAACAGCTGAACGTCCGGACAAATCAAAACGTACCACCGGATTCTGTATGGGCACGTTGCTGCGGTTAACCAATGTTACAGCCGGAACAAGATTCGCCTGACTGGAAAGCAATTCCAGCAAACTTACGTCAACATCAATAACCGGTATAACCACATGGATGGTGCGTGTTGATTTGTTGGAGCAGCTAAGTGCGTTAAATGCAGTAAGCTCCACCGTATATTGACCCAACTCACTGAATGTAAAAACCGGTGAGCTTTCAGTACTGGTTGACCCACCGGAATCGCCAAACCTCCACAGGTAGGATGTTGCCCCGGTTGACGTATTAGTGAATGCAACGGCCAAAGGCGGTTCGCCAACAGTTGGCGATGCCGTAAACCCAGCCACAGGTGCTGTGCCAATGTTTACGCTTTTAACCCGTGCGTACGAACAGCCTGTTTGTGTGGTTACGGTAAGGTTTACGTTAACGTTACCCGTTGAAGGAAACGTGAAGATGGCCGGGTTGCCCGTGCCGCTTCCCAGGGTGCCAAACGTCCATTGCCAGGCCGTTACCGGGTCGGCAAAGTCGTTCGTGTTATCGGTGAATTGGGTTTGCTGGTTAACACAGTTTTTTTCTACTGTAAAGTCGGGTACGAGTTGAACCGGAACAACAAGTTGTTTAGAGACTGTACCTACACATCCGTTGGCACCCGTTACCGCCAGCATAACATTTTTTGTGCCCGATGTGGTGAAGGTGTGTACCGGATGCTGAACCGAGTAAAAGGAACTTTCCATTTGCCATAACCAGGCCTGGTTGGTACCGGGAGTCTGATCGGTAAAATTGACGGGAACATTCCGGCAGGGTGGTGAATAACCAAAATCAACCGATGGTGACGCAGATATAAGGGCAGGTTTTTGCATAGTTGCCGAGCAGCCAAAATTGGTGATTGCCGTTAATGCTACCTGGTAGGTGCCCGGTGCCGCATAGGTATGCTGCGGATTTTTTAAGCCGGATGTACTGCCCCCGTCATCAAAATCCCACAGCCACGAAGCAATGTTGCTGTCGGGCGGGTTGGGTGTGGCATCGGTAAACTGCGTGGGCGAACCGGTGCAGGAGAAGGGCGGCAAGGCAACTGCAAAATCGGTTTGCGGTTTGGAGTAGATGGTGATTTCTTTTGTACGGCTATTGTTACAACCCGTGGTTCCGAAAGCAGTTAGGGTAACTGCATACGTACCCGAAAGCGAGAAGGTGCTGGCCGGATTTTCGTTTGCAGAATTTTGGCCATCGCCAAAATCCCAACTATAGCCTGTGATTAACCCCGATGAGTGGTTTGTAAAATTCACAGGCGCCTGCTGGCAGTGGCCGTTGAACGAAAAATCCACCACAGGGCCTTCACTTACCGAAGGAATTACTTTTTCCATTTCGGTTGCACATCCCGGTATTGCCGCAACTAATTTCACGGTTTGACTTATTGGCGTACTGAAGGATGCCTCCATGTTAAAATCAGTACTCACCGCGGTTCCGTTAACCAACCACTCCCACGATGGATTAACTCCTGAATCAACCTGTGAAGTATTCAAAAAAGGGTACGGTTGATTGGTACATATGGGAGAAACGCCTGGAAGATCAAAGTCTGCCACCGGTTCATTATATAGTACAATTTCCTCCTGAATGGTATTCGCACAGCCATTCATGCCCACCACATCTAACTGCACGGTATACTGCCCGGGAGCGGTATAGGTATGGGAAGGGTGTTGGAGCACAGACGTATTGAAATCACCGAAGTTCCAGTCATACGAAGTTATGTTACCCGAAGTGTTGACCGAAGTAAAATTTACAGGATGCCCTGAGCAGTAATTCTGACTTTCAATATCAATATCGGGTGATATTGCTGAGCTTACTGAAATTATTTTTGCTTTATACCCGGTATTTCCCGCTACATCGGTTGATGCCAGCGTAACCCGGTAACTGCCGGCACTTGCATAGGAAAACGGTGTAGGCTTTATGGTATTGAATGTCCGGATTGGTGTTGAGCAGGTTTCGGGAAAATTAAACCTGAACAAGCGACCGGAACCTGGAACAGCCCCTGAAAGATCAATTGAAAAACCACGCCAGGTAGAATTGAAACCTATTAACTCAAATGCACTGTTATCAGATGAAATACCGAAATTACCCATATTGGTGAAAGAACCGCTTAGGTCAACAATACTTTCGCCAAACGCAATACGGTAAACATGTGCCGGAAATGCCGATTGTACGAAAGCAAAGAACTCTCCGCCTTCATTCACCAGTTTAACACTTGCGGGGAAGGAATAGGAAGCTCCCGGAATCGTAAGTTGATTGACAACCGGTGGCTGATCCGCTCCATTCTGAAAATGCAGGTAGTATAATTGGCCTGAGTTATACGAAGCCACTACGCCAAACCAACGGTTACATTCGCGAATAAAAGAAAGCCCCCGAAGGCCTACCGAACCGGAAACCGGAATAACAGAAGCTGTTGGCGTATTGAGAATAGAGCTACCAAAGCTAAGCGAAACAACCTGCGATGAAGACCCGTTTGAAACAAATGCGAAAAGGTTTCCGTTTTCCCGGATTGCATGAACTCCTCCTGGAGCCTGTAATATTCCGCTAAATGAGCCCAGGTTTGTAACTGTGGGCGCAGAAGTAAGGTCGCTTCCAAAGTTAAGCCGTAATAAGTTATTGCCTGACGTGTTTGCCACTAAAGCAAACCAATTATTGTTTTCTGAAACAAAATGGAGGTCAAGCGGGTTTTGAAAACTCGATGCCGGGTTACCCAGCGATACTATAGTGGGTACGTTGTCGGGGCTATTCCCGAAGTCGAAGCGTACAAGCAGGTTGTTGGGCTGATCGATTGCAAAGCCATACCACCATTCATTTTGTGCCTGCACCATCCGGAAAACCCGTGCCCTGAAAAAGGTGCTGCCGGCAACCAAAAAGGTTGTTGTTGGTGTAAGCTGAAGGTCGCCACTGCACACATCCCAGCTGTGTGTTTGCGCACCTGTTGTAGTGTTCTCCAAATACAGATTCTGACCCCGGCAAGCCGAGGGCGGAATCTCAAAACCAGCCATGGGACATTGCGCAAATGTTGCTGTTAATAGAAAAGTACCGATAAGTAAAAAATGGCCGCGCATTACCGTTAAAACAAGCCGAAAGTTACGTAATCTGAATCAGTCGGGCATCGTTAATGTAACCTAAACCAACTGGTCGAACAGGAATTCATATGTAGCGGCATACTTCAGAAGCGCATTTTCTTCAGCAATTTTTTTGTGGATTAAGTCCCTGGCTTGTTGCCCCATGGCAGTGCGCGTGTCGCTGCTTTCGGCCAGGTACAGCATAGCACGGCTCATGGCCTCAACATCTTGCTTTGGTACAATCAATCCCGTGATTTCATGCTCTACAAATTCTGTTGGCCCCCCACAATCGGTAACAATTACCGGCACCCCATAATGGTTTGCCTCATAACACGTCATTGAAAATGATTCCGAATCAGAAAAGTTCAGCACTACATCCTGTTCGTTAATTGCTTTTTCCATATCGGTTACGGCACCGGCAAATGTAATATACCCGCCCTGTACCAGGTCACCGGCCTCTGTTTGCAATTTCATTTTGTACATTTTATTGCGGTGCATTCCGAAATCGTCACCGGCAAATGTTAACCGAATAGATTTGTTTTGAAAAATAGCTTTTCTAAACGATTCAATAGCATATGTATGTCCTTTACCTGGAGTAAAGTTTGCCGGATAGAAAAATTTTACCATGTGATTGTCCGGGTGGGCAGGCGGGCATTCTCCTCCTAATTCAAAAAAATCGTAAATCCGGATTACTTTCTTATTACCGGTAAAGGGTAATACTTCTTTCCGCACACATTCCGATACCACAATTATTTTATCCGCCAGCCTGGCGATTATTTTAAGCCATAATGAATAGAGCCCCCCGGCATACGAGTTTGAACGTAAACGCACATGGTAAATTACCTTAACAGATGGATAAAGCAGTTTGATAACGGCCCCCGTCATGTTATACAAATCGTTTACATGAATAACAGGAATGTCATGCCGCTTCATGTACCAAAACAGCCGCAGGCTGTTGAACAGTAATGCAGGTGGATATAAAATAACGGACCACCTTTTACTGATTTCAACAAAGTTGATTTGCTTGTGCGCAAACCCGCTCCTTTTGATTTCTGCAGCAAGTTGTTGATTACCCTTTGGGGTGGCAAAGTGAAACTCAAATTGATCTTTCAAAGAAGTTGCAACATGAAAAATGCTTTTGAACGCACCTGTTATACCTTGCGAATTGTCAACGATTAGAATTTTTTTCATACATATCGTGCCACAAGTTCCCTCCAGGCTGCTTCAACCCGCTCAGCCGAATAATGTGCTGCCCTGCCTGCTGCCTGCTCACCGTAATGCGCCATTAACTGCGGGTCGTTTAACAATTCGATGAGTTTATCACGCCAGGCATTGATAACCTGCTCATGCCTATTAAGAAGGGGTAAAAGTATGCCAAATTGCCTTTCATACTGACTATCGGTTTCATTTCCTAAAATGTCAGCCGGGCCATATGGACAATCAGCGGCAACCACCGGTTTGCCTAAAGCCATTGCTTCGAGCAATGCATTTGGAAACCCCTCGGTGCGCGAACACAAAACAAATACCTTACATCGTGCTATCCATTTATAGGGATTTGGCTGATAACCTGTAAACCACACGTGCGACTCTGAATTTTGAAGGCCAAAATCAGCATATTTTAATTTATGGTGTTCAAGTATTTGTTTTAGTTCATCTTCAAAAGGGCCGCTTCCTACAATTAACCACCGGGCATTCGGAATGGTTTGTACTATTCGTGAAAGAACCCCGGCAAACAAATCATACCCTTTTTCATAAGCAAGACGGCCAACGGTTACAATTACCGGAGACGTTAAAAACAAATCCTCGTTTGGCAGGTGCTCTTGTGCCAGCCTGTGCAACTCAGCCGGGTTACAAAAGTTCGGAATGGTTACAAATGCCTTTTGCTTTTTAATTCTGAATTCGGTTACTAATTCCTGTTTTAATCCGTCTGCAACCACGGTGATCACATCTGCCCGGTTGTATAGAACGGGTATCAATATCCTTTTTCTTATCCAACCAAGCGTACCGGTAATGTTTGCATCGTGTTTTTTTGACCCGCGTATGTTGATAATGGCTTTTGATTTGCCCCTGGTTAAAATGTTGATGTAATCAGCTCCTTCCAAAAAACTCAGGCAAACGTTAACGCCTAATTTTTTTCGCAATCGCTTTAACCTGATTACGCGCTGAAAAAAAAAACAGAACCTTTTTTGCAAGCGTTGTTCCGCCACCAACCTCCAGGGAGTGCACCCTGCCGCCAACGGCATACACCTGACTAATGTTTTTATTGAATACAACTACATGCACCTGGTACGATTCAGCTAACGCCCGACTGATTGCCGCCACTGATCGTTCGGCCCCGCCATAACCAAAGTCGGGGGCCAGAATCATAACCCGGGCTACTTCATCCAACGCTCTTTCCACATCATAAAACTAAGTATCCGCCACATTTTTTCAATATTAAAATCTTTACCTCGCTTTTTGTAGGCGGTATACTTTTGCATCTCAGCCTGCACAACATCCGAATTCAGCAAATCAGTTTTTGCAAGTGCTGCTTTGCTCAGGTACCGGTTAAAATATTCATCCAGACTTTTGCTGAACCAACTGTAAATTGGAATGGAAAATCCCTGCTTGGGGCGATTAAACAATTCAGCAGGATGGTACTTATACAGAATGTTTCGCAAAACTGCCTTACCGGTTCCGCTGGCATCAATCTTATACTGCAGCGGCAATCGCATCGAAAACTCCACAATGCGATGATCCAAAAAAGGTTCGCGGCCCTCAATGCTGTTATACATGGTTGCACGGTCAACTTTCATCAGTAGATCATCAGGCAGGTAATAGTGCAAATCCCAATGCATCATTTGTTCCAGTTGATGTCCCCTCCCATCTTGCATAGCCGAAACCGGCACAACTGTACCTTTAATCAGTTGATTTACGGCAACATGAGATTGGTTGCTTATTGCCGATTCAAAAAATGAAATGATGCCGGAAGATTGAAGCAATTCTTCTATGCGGTTTACCCGGTGTCCCAGATTTGCCACCGTCAGTTTCGACCTGAGTGGTGACGGAAGAATACCGGCAAGCACATTGCCTGAAAATTTTCTAATTGCCTGAGGTGCTGCGTTAAACAAATTAAGCCAGCGATTTACCCGCAGGTAATGCGGGTAACCGCCAAACAATTCATCGGCACCATCTGCGGATAGCACCACTTTAATACCGTGTTGTTTGGCCAACTGCGAAACAAGCGCCATGGGTATACCCGAAGTGTCGCTGAAGGGTTCATCGTAAACTTCATAAAACCGTTCAAATAACTCCTCAGCTTCCTTTATGCTCAGGCGCAGATCAACATGACGCGTTTGTAACCGTTCGGCTATCATCCGGGCATATTTTGTTTCATCGTACTTTTCATCGTCAAACCCGATGGTAAAGGTTTGAATTTTTTGACCGGAATGATGTTGCAGTAATGTTGCCAGCAGCGAACTGTCGATACCACCGCTTAAGAAAACACCCACCGGAACATCGGCCACCATGCGATAGTTAAAGGCCGATATCAGTAACGCTTCGAGTTGCTCCTGGGGCGCTTCTGGCACGGCATCCTGTTCATTCTGTATTGTATGGGGAGACCAGTATGTTCGGATTTCTGCACGACCATCATGGTACCGTAAAAATTGGCCGGGCCTTAATTTCTTTATCTCGCTGAAGATGGTCCGGTCGCCTGGCACATACCCAAACCGAAAATATTGATGAAGCGCGAGTGGATCAACCGCCAGGAAGGGGATAAGGCGCTGAATCATCCTTAACTCACTGCCAAATGAAAGTCCGCCAGCTAATGAAAAGTAAAGTGGTTTA
>JAGUUF010000325.1 GCA_020063545.1 Cytophagales bacterium | reverse complement strand
GATGAGGGTAACTGCAAATTCATATAACTGCTCGAAGTAATCGGACGCGTACAATTCATTTTTCCACTCGAAGCCCAGCCATTGTATGTCGTCTTTAATGCTTTCAACATACTCCACATCTTCGGTTACCGGGTTGGTATCGTCAAACCGAAGGTTGGTATAGCCCCCATACTTTTTTGCCAGTCCGAAATTAAGGCATATGCTCTTGGCATGGCCAACGTGCAGGTAGCCGTTGGGTTCGGGCGGGAAACGTGTAATAATGGTTTGGTACTTCCCGGCCTTCAGGTCGTTCTCGATGATTTCTTCCAGGAAGTTCAAACTTTTCTCTTCGCTCATACAAAGGTGCTTAAAGGATGCAAAGGTACGTGGGATTTTAGATATTAGAAGACTAAGAATGGTAGTTCTTTGTCGCTTGCAAAGTCCTGGGTTGTGTATTGAAATGAAACCAATTTATTGCTATGCTGAACCTGCTGCAACCAGGGAGCATCTTTTATTTGAAATGACAAAAGAGGTACTTCTCTTTGCTCAGGACGACAACTTAATTTTAGATTGCCATAAACAACGTTCGAGTCTTTCTGAAGAAATAGAATGCAACCATTAACTTTGGGACATGAAGGAAATTCGGGTACGGTTTGCGCCAAGTCCTACGGGTGCGCTGCACATTGGTGGCGTGCGCACGGCACTTTATAACTACCTGTTTGCACGACAGCATAACGGAACCATGATTTTGCGGATAGAAGATACCGACCAGAACCGCTATGTTCCGGGGGCTGAAGCGTATATTATAGAATCGTTGAAGTGGGCAGGCATTGGTATTGATGAAGGCATAGGGGTTGGCGGTCCGTTTGCACCCTACCGCCAGTCGGAGCGGAAAGAATTGTACCGGAAATATGCTGATCAGCTAATTGACAGCGGCCATGCCTACTATGCCTTCGATACAGAAGCCGAATTGGAGGCGATGCGCGATCGGCTAAAGAAAGCCGGGGTTGATTACCAGCAGTATAACAGCGTTACACGGATGACCATGCGCAATTCGCTTACCCTGCCTGCCAGCGAAACCGAAAAATTGCTTCAATCAGGTGTTCCGTATGTTATCCGGCTTAAGGTTCCCGAAACCGGTGAAGTGCGCCTTCAGGATTTGATCCGTGGAGAAGTAGTTGTGCAGATGCATGAGTTGGACGACAAGGTATTGATGAAATCGGATGGTATGCCCACTTACCACCTGGCCAACGTGGTGGATGATTACCTGATGAGGATTTCGCATGTTATAAGGGGAGAGGAGTGGCTGCCCTCGGCACCGTTGCATGTATTGTTATATAAAAGCTTCGGATGGGAAGCCGACATGCCCCAGTTTGCCCACCTGCCCCTGCTGCTAAAGCCGGACGGAAACGGAAAACTGAGCAAGCGTGATGCTGACCGGATGGGGTTCCCGATTTTTCCGTTAACCTGGACTGACCCCGGCACCGGTGAAAAATCAGTTGGCTTCCGCGAAGCGGGTTACCTGCCCGAAGCGCTGATTAACTTTCTCGCATTCCTCGGCTGGAATCCGGGCACGGAGCAGGAGATTTTCTCCATGAAGGAATTGATCAAAGCCTTCTCCATCGGGCGCATCGGGAAAGCGGGGGCCCGGTTTGATATTCAAAAAGCTACCTGGTTCAACGAGCAGTATCTCCGTTCCAAACCGGAAAGCATACTTGCCGCATACCTGGCTGACCAGCTGGTGAAGAAAGGTATTACCTGTTCGCCTGAAAAGATTCTGAAGATTGTTGCGGTAATGCGCGAACGGGTTTCGTTTCCAAAAGATTTTTACGAGCAGGGACAATTTTTCTTTCATGCCCCTCAAACGTTTGATTCAACAGTAATTGCAAAAAAGTGGAATGCGGACACGGTAAAGTTTATCCGGGTATTTCAGGAGTCAATTGAAAATATTGAGCAGTTCAATGCTGAAACCATAAAAACTGCCTTCGAAAAAACTGCGGCCGATCTTGGAATAAAAACAGGGCAGCTTATGCAGGTTTTGCGCGTGGCCATAACCGGGAGTGCATCCGGACCGGACCTGATGATGACGTTGGAGATCATCGGCAGGCAGGAAACCCTAAACCGGCTTGTTTTTGCGCTCAGCAATTTCAACGTAAACGCGGCTTCATCATGAGTAAAAAAACACCACCGAAAAAACAAACGGGTAAAAAGCCCCGTGTGCATAAAGAACTGGAAGGTTTTGAAGTCTCCATCGATCAGTTTGGCGAACTGAAATCCAACATGGACATTGAAAAACT
>JAGUUF010000334.1 GCA_020063545.1 Cytophagales bacterium | reverse complement strand
TACCGATACCTATGCTTTTGTTAAAATGGAGGAGCTGAGGTATGATCATAATGTTTCAATCAGGACATCGGCATTTTACCGAAAGTATAACGGCAAATACTATCCTTACCACTTCATCAAAGAAGGCGAAACGCATTTCTCCGACAGCGGTAAACATTTTTTCCACATCGAACTGATGTCGGGTGGTATCAGTCATGATCCGAATCAGCGGTTTACCGGCAAAGAACCGGGCAAAGCCGAGTTACTTACCATTCCCTATGACTCGGCTTTCTGGAGCAACCACAACATGCTGAAAGCCACCCCGCTGGAAGAGCGCATAATTCACGACCTGGGCAAAGGAGCATCGCTGAATACCCAGTTTGTGCGATACCAGAAATATGAGTGGAGCACCACCGATGGCGGAAACAATGCCGAAGAAAAGTTTGCGTGGTTCCGTGACTTTAGCCGCAACAAGCAACTGCTTTACCTTGTTTTCTGGAACAGCAACTGCGGCATTGGTTGCATACAACAACTGGAAGAAGTAAAGCGGCTTCAGCGATTGTTCAGAGGGAAACTGGCCGTTGTAATGCTTTCCGTTGATGATGACCCAGCCGCCTGGAAGCAATTTGTTAATCGGCACAACCTGTTTGCCGATGGCATTATTAATTACCGGATTGGCAGCCGCTCAGCGGTGGTACGCAACTATGACATAGAACAAACACCCGGGTTCGTGTTGATTTTGAAAAACGGGAGCATTTTTCTTTCCGGGCAACACGCTACTAACAAGCCATTTCAGGAAGCTGAAATTGAATCACTAATCAGAGAGCTGCAATAAACCGGAACTCGATCGGGTGTTTTCGTTGATCGTTGCTGGTTGTTCGTTATTCGATCAATATGTGTCACCGAACAACGAACAACTAAAACGGATACTCCCCTTTCTCAATCACTAGTTCGTTTGGTTTCTGCATTAACTTTACACCGAATAAAGGTTTAAGCCACTGTATTCTTCGAATAACTTCATAAGCAAGCAAACAACATCCAACAGTGAAAACGAGCACAGCCGCAAATTTCAGGGCTACGGGCCAGGTTGTTTGAAAAACCAGCAGGGAACCGAGATATAAAAAAACCATGTGAAGAATGTATACCGGGTAGGCAGCCGGACTCAGGTAGGTAAGCAGGCGACCGGGCTGGTTCAGGTGTTTGCTGCCAAAGGCCAACACAGCCAGTATCCACGCCTGCGATTCGGCTGTCATCAGGTATACTGGTGTAGCCATGCCGAAATAAAATTGCCTGAAGGCAAAACCAGCAATAGCCAATACTGCAAACAGCCAACGCCAGTTTTGAATCATTTGCCAAAAGGGCTTTCCGCTAAGCACAAAACAAAACCCGGTGAAGAAAGCAAGAAGTCCGAGGAAAAATCCATGGCGTGTCATTGCATATAGTTCATAAGGTACCGGGCGAATAATTATTGCCTCTGCTATAAAAACAACCGCCACCAGCAGCAAACCCAACGGATGGCTTAATACTTTTTTAGTAAAATGTTGTGCTTTTAGGCTACGGTTAAGGTAATAAAACAACGGAGCAAGCAGGACTAAATACAGTAAAATGTTCCCAAGAAACCACAGATGGCCAGGGTCGGCTGTATAGCTAAGTTCAACCTGGTAATAGTAGCGCCATACCAGTATGTGTAACGGCACAATTGCAACTATGCCAAATGCAAAAGGCAGCCCAATGCGCAGCATACGCTCTTTAATAAGGGCCTTCCAGTTTCGGTGCTGCATGGCAAAGTAAACACCCATTCCAGACACCACAAACAACAGTGGTATACGCCAAATATTTAGGGCGGTCATGGGTAGCCACAGCGTTGGCCATGGGTCTTCGTTGGTAATAAAGCCTATCAACATACCCCATGGCTGAAACCCGATAGCAACATGATAAACTAACAGCAGTCCGATGGCAATAATCCGGAGCCAGTCGATATAATAGTGTCTCATTATACGGTGAGTAGTTTGGTATTGTGCCAATACGGTTATGATTAGCGATGTGAGTATTGAGAAGGAATTATGGCATATCTCAATACTCACAATGTTTTACAGCTTATTTCAGCATAGCTGCAATTTCAGGCCTCACCTTCTCCAAATACGTGTAGTCTAATTTCAAGCCCATGGGGCCAAGGGCTTTCTCCATCATTTTGTACACGCTCTTTACCTGGTCAAATGGGCCGGCCACATTATCATAGGGCGTTGCACCGTATTTATTCTTAAGTGCTTTATCGGCTTTCTTATCCAGCAGCAGCTTGACGATCTCCGGACGACCAAAAAAAGCAGCCGTGTGAAGGGCTGTTGACCCATCGTTGTTCTGGAAGTTTATGTCAACGCCTGCATTTAAAAGTAACCAGGCGGCCTCTGTTTTACCGAACAAGGCCGCGCTAATCAGCGGACTTGAGCCGCCAAACGGATCTTTGATGTTCAGGTCGCTGCCGGCCGCTATGTGTTGTTTAACGGCTTCCAGGTTATCCTGCAGTACGGCTGTATGCAGATCTACCGCTGGCTGGCTCACTTGTGATTTGGTTTGACTTTGCGCACCGGTTTCATTTCCCTGGCAAGCCGCTAGGAAAAGCAGTACAATACATAAGGCCGTCTTTTCAATCCGATTAAGGTTTTGTGTTTTCATGAAATTTAGTGTTTGATTAATGACCACAAATAAACCGGACGACCTGCAGGTGGACTAAACAACTATGGGTTTAAAAACATGAACTTTGCGGAAACCCATGTAAATTTTGATGCAAGCATATAAACTATGATGCAAATGGTGATTTTTGCGTACAAAAGTCTTTATTTTCCAATCGTAAGTTAACTCACCCGGGGTACGATCAAATGTTGCAGGCTGACCAGGAGCTTCTGAATCAGGTGAACACAAAAATTATTGCCAACATCAGCAATGAAAGTTTTGGTGTGACCGAACTGGCCGATGCGATGAACATGAGCCGTTCGAATTTACTTCGAAAAGTAAAGAAGGCCTCCGGCTTATCCGTAAGTCAGCTTATCAGTCAGGTGCGGTTACAAAAAGCCATGGAGTTGCTGCACAAGGGAACCTATAACGTATCGGAAGTAGCGGTACAAGTGGGCTTTAGCAGTACCTCATATTTCATAAAATGCTTCCGCGAGCAATACGGTTATCCGCCCGGTGAAGTAAGTAAACAGGTAAACGACTCAGGCCCAACAACGGTGGTTTCAACCCCCCTAATAGGGAGACGAACGGGTTTAATAATTGCTGGTGTTATCAGCTTACTTGGCGTAATAGTCATCGGGTGGTTCGCGTATTCGGCAAGGTCACGTAAAAATATAGCTCAGGAAAAAGCAATTGTAGTACTGCCTTTTAAAAACGACAGCAACGACACGGCCAACGTGTACCTTGTTAACGGTTTGATGGAGGCGGTTTTAATCAACCTGCAAAAGGTTAAAAATTTGAAAGTAATCAGCCGCACCTCGGCAGAAACGTTCAGGGGCGTTCGGCAAACGATTCC
>JAGUUF010000363.1 GCA_020063545.1 Cytophagales bacterium | reverse complement strand
TAAACGCTCCTTTAACGAATGGGCCTTTATGCTTGGCTTCCATTCGCCAGACCAATACAAACTGATTTTTTTTGAATACCGCGTTGCCGTTGACTGGGATACAGAGGTTACCACGCGCACGGAACTGAGCGCCCAATACCAGCACCAGATTTTTTCTGCCGGTGCATTGCATGGATACTTTTCGGCCGGAGTGGTTTACCAGCGCTATTACGAAAGCATTGAGGTGTGGGGCCTGCAGGGTGGGTTTATCTTCCGGCTGTACTAATCAACTAATCGCTTTAAAACTTTTTCTGCCACCGTATGCCCGATGGACAACGATGATGTGGCGGCAGGGGAGGGCGCATTGCACACATTGATAACCTTGCCCGACTCAAGAATCAGAAAATCGTCCACCAGCCCGCCTTTCCGGTCGCACGCCTGGGCCCTTACACCCGCGCCACCATCAATCAAATCGCTTTCCTGTATTTCCGGAATCAGTTTCTGCAGCGCTTTGGTAAAAGCTGCTTTCGAAAACGATCGGTACATTTCTCCGAAGCCCGTCTTCCAGTATTTTAAGGCAACTTTCTGAAATCCCGGCCACGCCAGCGATTCGGCCAGTTCACCAACGTTAATGTCAGTTTTCCGGTAGCCCTCGCGCTTAAAGGCAAGTACGGCATTGGGGCCGGCTTCAACCCCGCCCTGTATCATGCGGGTAAAGTGTACACCCAGAAACGGGAAGTTCGGATCGGGAACGGGGTAAATCAGGTTTTTAACGAGGTACTCTTTTTCCTTACGCAGCTTGTAATATTCTCCGCGGAAGGGAATGATTTTTACATCCAGTGCCGGGGTGGTAAGCCGGGCAATTTTATCGGAGTATAAGCCGGCACAATTTACAGCAAGCTTTGATGTATGGGTTCGTTTGTCGGTTGCTAACACTACATTAGTTGAATCAGTCTGTATGTCAATAACCTTTTCGTTCAGCACAACTGTACCACCGGCATGCCGTATTAGCTCGCTTAGTTTCAATGCCACTTCAAGGTAATCAATTATGCCGGTTTGGGGCACGTAAATTCCGGCCAGCCCGGAAACGTGGGGCTCAACCTCGCGCAGTTCTTCTTTGCCCAGCATACGCAGGTTAGCCAGGCCGTTTTCATTGCCTCGTTTAAACAGGTTATCCAGCAGGGGCAATTCGACCTCGGAAGTAGCCACGATAAGTTTGCCACAGCGCTCGTAGCGTATGCCATGCTGGTCGCAAAAGTGCAACAGTCGGTTATAGCCATCGATACAGTTCCTGGCCTTCAGGCTTCCCGGTTTGTAATAGATGCCGGAATGAATTACCCCGCTGTTGTTTCCGGTTTGGTGCCGGCCAACCTCGTTTTCTTTTTCAATCAGTGTAAGCTTAATGCCCGGTTTTGCGCTAAGAATCTGGTAGGCGGTTGCCAGGCCCACAATACCACCGCCCACAATGGTTACATCGTTTTGCACGTTTGCTGAATTTGGCCGAAAACTAAGGAAGAGCCATGTAGCCTCCAATTTTAAGGCATCCTGAACCTGTAAATCGGCAACTTCCGGATCGGTCTGTGCGATGTCAGAATTTCGCGGGTTTTGGAGGTTTTGCCTATCGGGATTTATCCTATTTTTGCCTGCCTGCAACAGGAAACAACGATGCCTGCTCTGGCCGGTTGGCTATATCTGTTGCCGGGGTTATTACTGAATACTATGAGTAAGCAAAAAAGTCGCTTCAGTTTTCGATTCACAATCGGGAATAAAATCCTTGCCGGGTTTATGGCCGTTATGGCGCTGTTCATCATCAATGCCGCCATTATTTTCATGACGGGCAACCAGATTGACAATGTGGTAAAAACCAGCGCGGAAATTATCCGGCCGTCAAAAGATGCTATCAATGAATTTGTGTTAACCGTTGAGCGGTACCAGAAACTGGTTACCAGCTGGGTGTACCTGCAAACCAACGAGGATAACAAAAAGGCCCTGGTTCAATTGGTTAAGTATGAATATCCGGAACTTAAAGAACGCATAGAAAAACTTAAAAACACCTGGGAAGTTGACAGCCAGAAAGTGGTGGTTGATTCCGTTTTTGCGCGCTTTGAGCGAACCCAGCGCAGTGCCGAGTCGCAGATTACTTCGCAGCTGGCTTCTTTCGAAAGCTATGAGGACGGCATTACCAAGCTGCTTGCCGAAGATGTGCTGGAAAGCCAGATTAACCCGCAATTGCAATCCATCCTTACCGACCTGAACAAC
>JAGUUF010000249.1 GCA_020063545.1 Cytophagales bacterium | reverse complement strand
CTTTTACACGCCCGGTAATTTTCAGATAACCGTCAGCATCGTACTCGGCCATGTCCCCGGTTTTCAGGTATCCCTCTTCATCAAAGGTTTCGGCAGTAAGTTCTGGTTCTTTATAGTAACCTTTCATCAGGGCTTTGCTGCGGATGCGCAACTCACCTTCGGGTGAAATTTTTGTTTCTGCCCCCGGAAGCGGTTTGCCTACCGTGCCCACTTTGTTCTGGCCGATGAGGTTGAAGTGTGAGAGCACGCAATCTTCCGTCATGCCGTAGTTCTGGTAAATGGTAATGCCAAGGGTTTGAAACCAGTTCATTATCGGTACGGAAAGCGGGGCCGCACCGGAACAGATATAAATAGCCTTGGCCAGGCCGAGTTCCTTTTTCAGTTTATTCTTCAATAAGGAACTTACCAGCGGAATGGAAAGAAGGCGGCTGAGTTTTTTCTGCGGAACTTTCGCCAGGATTTTTTCCTGGATCTTGGCCCATATCCGCGGAACGGCAAAGAATACGACCGGTTGCGTATCTTTCAAATCCTGGGCAAAGGTGTCGAGCGATTCGGCAAAGGAGATGGTGCCGCCCTTATAAATGCCCAGCAATTCAACCCCCAGTCGCTCGGCCACATGGCTAAGCGGCAGGTACGAAAACATGCGCAGCCCATCGGGCAACTGAGGAAGGATCTGTTTAACGATACCCAACACCATGTTAAAGTTTCCGACTGTGTGCATAACCCCTTTGGGTTTTCCCGTAGTACCCGATGTATAGATTATAGTCATAAGGTCATCGGGTTGTGGAGTTGCCGGATTTTTAATTGGCGAACCAGATTCAATTATTTTTTCCCAGCTTCTCCCTTCATGGTGGCCGTACACTTCCAGGCTTATACGCAACAATGATGCGGGAATACCCGCCTGCTGGTTTTTGTAGTCATCAAGTTTACCAATGAAAATGGCAGCCGACTCACTGTGCTCCAGTATCGGGCGGATGGAATCCGCACTTAGCGTTGGATAAATGGGCACCGAGATGTGGCCGGCCATCATGATGGCCAGGTCGGCCATAATCCAGTGGGCACAGTTTTTTGAAAGGATAGCCACCTTCGAACGGGGAGGCAGTGCCTCCAGCGTACCCGCAATTTTTCGGATTTCAGCACCGGCCTGCCGGAATGTCCAGGTTTTCCATTGGCGGTTAAACGGTTGGCGCAGAAAAACGGCTTCAGGCTGGGAGGCTTCCCAATCCAGAAAATGTTGCAGGGGAGATGTAGCCATACTCATGGTGAAGGTTTGGTTCATGAATGTAAGCAGTATTGCTGCCCGATGCAATGTATATTTGCCCGACCCGTTTGAAACGTATGCAAAAATTATCCCGATGTTTGGTTGTTGCCGCAATGCTGGTTTTATGTGGCTGTGGTGGTGATGAAGAAAAATGCGCGTTTATTCCTTCGCCCGAAAAAAAGGCAACGCTTCAGTTCATAGCCTTGTCGGATTCATTGCCAGCCATTGCGTCAAAGCAAGAACTTGTAAACCTGTTGACCCGTAACCCGGTACTGCGCGATTATTTCTTCCGAAGGAACGACTATCCGAACGACTCGGTGTTCATCAACGAACTCTACCGAAGGTTTACCAATCCATATTTCGATACCCTCTTGTTAGAGGTAAAACGTGTATTTGGTAATGAACAGGAACTAAAAAACGAATTTGAACTGGCCTACACCAACCTGCTGTATTATTATCCTGATGCAACCGTACCAAAGGTGATTACCGCAATTAGCGGACTGGATACCGACATGGTGGTAACCGATTCACTCATCATTATCGGGTTGGATTTTTACCTGGGCAAAGGCGCCCGGTACAAACCGAACATGTACGAGTACCTGTTGCGGCAATACACACCGCACAACATTGTGCCTTCGGTAATGCTGCTTAACGGAATCAGCACAACATACAACAATACGGATCCATCGGACAAAACCATTTTGGCCGACATGGTTGCGTATGGCAAGTCGTTTTATTTTGCCAAGCACATGCTGCCGTGTGTGCCCGACAGCATTTTTATCTGGTACTCACAGGAAGAAATGAAAGGCGCACGCGAAAACCAGGACCTGATCTGGTACCGCCTACTTGAAGACCAGGTACTCTACTCCACCAGTCACCTGGTAAAACAGCGGTACCTGGGCGACCGGCCAAAAACGGTTGAGGTAGGCGAAAAGTGCCCGGGTCGCATTGCGCAATGGGTGGGCTGGGAAATTGTAAAAAGCTACATGCGGGCTCATCCGCAAACAACATTACAGGAGTTGATGCAACTAAGCAATGCCGATAAGCTGTTTAAAGAATCGAAGTACAAGCCCGTGAAACGATAGCAGCATATCCCCTGCACTTTGTTTTATCTTTGTCATTCCTACCCATAACCCATGCGACAGAAAATTGTAGCCGGAAACTGGAAAATGAACAAAACACCGGAAGAAGCACACCAACTGGCTTCTGCGGTAGTATCTTTTTTTGACCAGCAATACACCAGCCTTCCAAAAATTATCTTTTGCCCCCCGTTTCCTTACCTGGCCGATATTGTCAGCATTACAAAACACGATACCCGGTTTTCGGTTGGTGCACAAAACTGCAGCGAACACCAGTGGGGTGCCTATACAGGCGAAGTATCCGCACCGATGTTGAAGGCATTGGGTGTTAAGTATGTCATCATCGGCCACAGCGAGCGCAGGCAGTATTTTGGCGAAGATGGTGCGCTGCTGGCACAAAAAGTTGATGCGGCATTGGCCAACAACCTTACCCCGGTATTTTGTTGTGGCGAACCGTTGATTGTTCGCGAAGACAACAAGCATACCGACCTGGTAAAAACCCAGGTGGAAGAGGCATTGTTTCACCTGCCTGCCGAAGGCATTAAAAAGATCGTGATTGCCTACGAACCCGTGTGGGCTATCGGTACCGGTAAAACCGCCACATCACAGCAGGCACAGGAGATGCATGCCGTTATCCGGAAACACATTGCCGGTCGCTACGGCAAAGAGGTTGCAGAGAGTATTTCCATTTTATACGGTGGAAGTGTGAATGCCGGAAATGCAAAAGAGCTTTTCAGTTGTGCCGATGTGGATGGCGGTCTGGTTGGCGGGGCTTCACTTAAACCCAACGAGTTTATTGAAATCATCAAAGCAGGTTCCAACTAATCGGATAATGTACTACACCCGCCTGCAGGTTGTTTGCTCACCGGAGTTTTCAGAAATACTCATGGCCGAAGTGGCCGAAACAGGCTTTGATACCTTCATGGAAACCGAAAGGGGATTTGAAGCATATGTGGAAAAAGATCAATACGCTCAAGACAAGCTTCAGGAGGTTAAAGAAAAGTATTCAGGTATAACCCCGGTTGTTTTTTACCTGGATCGCGTTGAAAAGAAAAACTGGAATGAAGCGTGGGAGAAGAATTATGAGCCGATTGACGTTGAAGGCAAGTGCCTCATCCGCGCGGCATTCCACCGCCCGGAAAGAAATTACCCCTATGAAATCATCATCACCCCTAAAATGTCGTTTGGCACGGGGCATCATCAAACAACCTACCTGATGATCAAAGCCCAGCTTGAACTGGATCATACCGGTAAAACAGTAATGGATGCCGGTACGGGCACAGGCGTGCTGGCCATTATGGCATCGAAGCGTGGAGCCGGGCGAGTAGAGGCATTTGATATTGACGAGTGGAGCATGATGAACAGTACCGAAAATGCACAGGTCAACAACTGTCAAAACATTTTCATCCGGCAAGGCAAAGTAAGCGACCTGACCTTTGAAGATTATTTCGACATCATCCTTGCCAACATCAACAAAAACATCCTGCTCGAAGAACTGCACCAGTATGCTGCCTACCTTAAGCCGGCAGGTCACCTGCTGATAAGCGGCTTTTACGAAAAAGATATTCCCGATTTACTCACGGAAGCCCATCGTTATTCGTTAACACAGGTTAAAGCCGATGTGCGCGAAAACTGGGCAAGCCTGCTGCTGACCCGGCCGTAGGGCGAGGTGTTTGGGCATGAGGCGATTATTTCCGAATTTCAAAGGTTTTTACCGGTGTGAAGGCGTTTTTTCAATATTCCCTGCTTCTTCTTGCAACAGGTGTGCTTGCGCAAGGCCGCAATAAGCCGGTAACCTTTACCAGCTTCCCCGACAGCATGCGTGTTGTATTGGAAAACACCCGCAACACCGAGGCCATGGTGATTGGTGGCGGCCTCACAACGGCATGGAACAACCTTGGCCAGGATCAGCAATTCTGCATACAGAATCAGTTTTACCGGATGAAACGCAAGGGCTTTAAACTGCGCCCTCATTTTGTTGAATACTTCGGTTGCATCGTTAATGCGGTAAGCGTGGAAGGGGCCGATATGGCTACACTAAATCAGTTTCTTGCCGTGGTGGATAAAGTGGTTGAAAACTACAAGCCCGATAAGGCGCTGAAATTCCTGTCGGCATCAAAGCAATTCTTCCTTCACCACGCTTTGTATTACGATAAGACGTACCGGTTATATGCGCGCGATGATGATTACCAGTTCGATTACCTCGAATACATTCCTCCCCCGGTTGATACTTCGGCTGTAGCTGAAACCAACTGGGATGACTGGCAGGATGAACCGCTGGACACCACCCCGCAGGTAATTCAGCCGTATTGGATGACGCCCCCTCCGCAACCAACCATCGAAGGGCCCGTCATCCGGTTTAACCGCGTCTCATTAAATTTTGTTACCCCCTCCGATTCCGCCTGGCTTAGCAACACTAAAGGAATTTTTTCGCTTACTGACCGGCTGTTTGTAGGCGAGGAGGGAAGATTTGATTGGACAGCGGCCGGGCTCAGTGCCGACTCGGTGTACTGCAACTTCACGGTGTATAATTTTCCGGTAAACAAACCCGAGCTCAAAGCCGACCTGGTCAAATTCAATTACACCGGCAAAACACCGGGTATGATTTACGGCAGGTTTGAATTTCGGTCGCAGCCGCGCAAAGCCGGTGTCAGCTCTGCCTGGCCAAAATTCACGTCCTATGAAAACAACCTCACCATACAAGGTTTCGGCAACGAGCGCATGAAATACCGCGGAGGATTCTCCCTGGATGGTGCCCGCATAAAGAGCACAAATGTTAACAACGAGTATGCAACGCTTGATGTGCTTGACAGCCTCGGTACCCGGCAATTCCAGGCCAAATCACGCGAGTTTGTGTTTACCGATTCAACGGTAAATTCCGATCGGACCGTCTTTACCATTTACCAGCAAAACGATTCGCTGGCGCACCATTCGGTGCAGATGAAGTTCAACTTTTTGAAGAATACCGTGGTGGCCGCAAGCGAAAAAGGCCCGTTAAAGAATACCCCGTTCACGGCTTCGTTTTTCGGGCTGGATTTTTCGGCCGATTTGATTCGCTGGAACCTTGCGGCCGACAGCCTGGACATTTCAACGATGGGGGGCCGCTCTACCGTGCCCATGATTTTGGAATCGCGCGATTATTATGATCCGGAAGATTTCTACCAGCTGCACGGCTCCGGATTTAGTTTTCACCCGCTGGCAGTAGTGGCCAACTACTGCATCAGCAACAATACGCGTGAGGTGCACAGCGGTGATATTGCGCAGTTTTACGGCATTAAAATTTTTGACGCCATGAAAGCATTGGAGTTCCTGGCAATTAAAGGGCTGATTGACTACTGGCCCGAGAAGGATTTGGCCTTAGTAAAGGAAAAAGCCATTACCCAATACCTCGCGTACAAAGGCGAAGTGGATTATGATAACATGAAGATTCATTCTGTGATGGGTTCGTACGTTATGGCGGATTTGAAAAAACCTGTACACGCCAATGCAACCCTTAGTTTTAAAAAGCGCAACCTGGTGGTGCGTGGTGTGGAGGAGTTCAGCCTGAGCGATTCGTTGAATGTGGTGATTAAGCCCGACAGCAGCGTGATTACCGTGCTGCAAAACCGCGATATAAAATTTGACGGCACCATTACAGCCGGCAACTTCGAAATTACCGGCAAGGATTTTACACTCAAGTACGACAGTTTCTTTATCAACCTCAATAAGATTGACTCCATTAACTTTTACGCGATGGAGAAAAACGCACGCGGCCAGATGGTGCGCAGGAAGATTAACAACTCAATGGTCGGGGCGGACTCCACAGCTGCGGCCGAAGGCGGGCTTGGCGATATCTCCAAATCATCGGGTACACTATACATCAGCCGGCCCGACAATAAATCGGGGAAAAGAAGAATACCCAATTACCCCCGGCTTGATGCAACCACGGGTGGCGTAATCTATTTTGACCGGCCTGAAGTGCTGAATGGCGTGTATGATCGGTCGGTGTTTTTTGTGGTACCACCGTTTAAGCTCGACAGCCTGAACGATGCCGATCCCACTTCCATCAATTTTGAAGGCACGTTTGTTTCAAGCGGCATGTTCCCAAGTTTTAAGGAAAAACTGCACACCATGCCCGATAAATCGCTGGGCTTTGAGCACATCGTGCCAAGAGGAGGATACCAGCTCTACAAAGGTGATGGGAAGTTTGAAGGAGTCATTACATTGGATAACCGGGGTATTCGCTCAACCGGAACAATTACTTACCTGGCCGCAACCGTAAAATCGCCCGACTTTGTTTTTTACCCCGACAGCGTTATTGCCAAAGGTCAGCGGGCGCGCATGGATGAAAAGCAGTTTGGTGCGGTGACGTTTCCGCAGGCTTCCTTACCCGACTTCCAGATGAAATGGTACCCCAAGCGCGACCAGATGCGCCTGAAAAACCAGTCGGTGCCGTTTAACCTGTATGACTCCACGGCACAACTCAACGGCATTCTCACTGTGTCGCGCAACGGTGTTTCGGCAGCCGGAAAACTTGAAACCCGTGGTACCGAACTGTTATCGCGCGAGCTGAGTTTTTCGGCAAAAGATTTCGGGGCGCGCCACTCGCGCTTCCGCGCCAAATCGGCCGACCCCGCCAAGCCGCTGATTGACGGTACCGATGTGCGCATAAAATTCAACCTGGCGCAAAACTATGCCGATATCAGCCCGGAGATTGAGGGTGAAGCCGCTATTAATTTTCCGTTTGCCCAATTCAAAACATCTATTCCGAATGCGCGCTGGGATTTAACCACCCAGAAAATCACCATGACAAAAAGCCCGAATGTACCGCTTGAAAATTCCTACTTCTACACCACCCGCAAAGAACTGGATTCACTCAACTTCATGGCCGAGCGGGCAGAGTACGATTTAAAAACACAGCAACTTAAAGTAAGCGGTATCCCCTACATTATTGTTGCCGATGCAAAAATTACCCCGCAGAACAACGAGGTGCTTATCCTGGAAGACGCCCGCATCGGCACACTCACAAATACCGTCATTGTGGTGGATACCCTGAATGGGTATCACCGGTTAACCGATGGAGTGGTTGATATTATATCGCGTAAGGAGTTCTCCGGTCATGCCACGTACCAGTACGTAAACTTTTTGAAAGACACCTTCGCCATTAAGATGACCGACTTCAGGCTGGAACCCGTTACCGAAGTGGCCTTATCAAAGCGAACCTCGCGAAGAAAATCAACAGCTTCCCTGCAAACCGTAGCTACCGGTTCGGTAACCGAACAAATGCACCTGGTGTTGGGTGCCGGCATGTTTTATAAAGGCGACATGACCATGTACGCCACCCGGCCGGCCCTGCAATTAACGGGCTCGGTAAAACTGGATATCAAGAACATTAAAAACTACAACACCTGGATACGCTATGAACAATCCGGTGAAGAAACGGAGGTATTGATTGATTTTGATAATGCGCTTACCGAAGACGGCCGCAGGGTTTCGGCCGGTCTTCACCTGTCGGCATTCGATAACAACCTGTACATTTCTTTTTTGAATGAGAAGCGCGATGAAGATGAAGACTTCTTTGTTCCGAGCGGCACGTTGTTTTATGATGTTGCCGTGAAAGAGTATAAGATAGAAGACCGCGAGAAAGCAGCCGGCAACAAGTTAAGCGGCAAGGTGTTTTCGTACAACGATGAAACCCAGTTGGTGCGCTTTGAAGGCCCGGTTAACCTGTTTAGCGGAAGCAAGGATTTTAACGTAAAGGCAACCGCCATCGGGCAGGGCAACATGCAGAACAACGAAATCCAGATGAACGCGCTGGTTGTTATTAACACCACGGCAGTTCAGGCTGCCTTCGATGCCATGGCTACCGATTTGGCAGCGGTTGTTAAGAATGAATCGGTGGAAGAGGGCCTGGGCGATCGCACCGACCTGCTTTACAAAATAGCCGACATTGTTGGCGAGCGCGTTGCCCGCGATTACGAAAAGCGAAGCACGCAGGGCTATGTATCGCTGGCAACCCTGGCTGAAACCGCAAAACCCCTCACCTTCGCCAATGTTAATTTCAAATGGTCGCCAAAGCTCAAGGCCTTTTACAGCGAGGGAAGTCTCGGCCTTTCCAACATCAACCGTACCGACATTAACGGAAGTTTTGAAGGCTTTATGGAAGTGAAAAAAACGGAAGACGGCTCACCGGTGTTTAATGTGTTTATCAAAGCTTCGCCCGATTCGTGGTATTATTTCGGGTATGAAGACAACCGCCTGCTCATGTACTCGTCAAACGAGGCGTTCAATACAACGGTGGCTAAAAAAACCAATTCCGGCAAAGCCAAAGTGGGCGAGATGATTTTTATTCCCGGCACCGAAGAAGAAACCCTGGCATTCATTAACCGCTTCCGCAAAGAGTATTACGGTATTGAAGTTCCCTACAACCTGAGTGCCGGCAGCGCCAAAAAGAAACAGGAGAAAAAGGACGAGGGCGATGGCTTTTAGCCTTGCTTTTGCGTTTTAACCCTGAAAGTTAAACTTACCTTTCCGGTTTTGGCCGAATTAACTAATCCCAAAACAGGTTAGGTTATGCGTCCGGTACTTGCACTTATTCTGTGCTTTGTTGCCTGGGTTGCAGTGGCACAGGAGAAACGAATAGCGTTGATAATCGGCAATAACGAATATCGCTCCAATGCTGTATTAAAAAATCCGGTTAATGATGCCCGCGCCATGGACGAAACGCTTCAGCGCTTAGGGTTTCATACACTTCGCTATGAAAATCTTGGGTTGAACGAGCTCAAGAAGGCCATCGATGCTTTCGGCAAACAATTATTTGCATATGATGTAGGTCTATTCTACTACGCAGGTCATGGCATTCAGTACAAGGGAAGAAATTACCTGGTTCCGGTAGATGTAGACCTGAGCATTCCCCAGCAGGTTGAATTTGACTGTGTGCCAGCTGAACGCGTTCTGGTGTTTATGGAACACAGTGGTACACTGGTAAACCTGCTAATCCTGGATGCTTGCCGGAATAATCCGTTCGAACGGGGCTGGAATCGCTCCATTATGGGAAATGGCCTTGCTTTTATGAATGCACCTTCCGGTTCCCTGATAGCGTATGCAACCTCTCCGGGCAGTGTTGCATCGGATGGTGCTTTTGAAAATGGGTTATATACCGGTGCCCTGCTCAGGCATATGGCAACGCCAAATATTACAGTGGAGCAGGTATTTAAGCGGGTGCGTGCTGAGATTGAAACCATCACCAATAACCAGCAAACACCCTGGGAATCCACTTCCCTTAAAGGTGATTTTTATTTTAACCGTGATTCGTCCGTTGCCACAACGTCTGCTATTCAGGTAAGTAATGCCGGAGGATCGCGCGACCTGGCCCTCAGGCGCAGGCATGCACTAAGGGTTCAGGCCGAAGTGCCCTTTCTTTTTGGTTTTGGTTACGAGTTTTTCATCTCGGAAAAGGTTGCCATCAGTGCTCAAACCGGGTGGATGAATCACGCCAACAGCCTGATGATGGTAAACATGATGGGCTCGATGGGCAGTGATAAACTGGAACTGATGGTGAAACGGGCTTACCAATCAGGCACCCTCCACGAGGGTGGTATAAATTATCATTTCGGCAACAACTATGTTGGCATTTTCGGTCAGTCGGTAACCATGAACGGAGCAGTAGCCACGGCAATCGTGGAGAGCAATTTCAACACCGACATCGGCTTAATGCCGGTTAAACCGGGACGAACCGACACAGAGCCTCAGGTTATTGATATCACATCAAGGTTAACACAGGTTGGCATGCTCTATGGGCGTATCCTGCCGTTAAAGAACACAAACTGGCAGGTAAGGCTTGAGTTTGCCGTGAGTAAGAATTTCGGATCGTCAACCAGGCTATATTCACCTGACCGTGACCTGAGTTCGTTCGCTAAAGATGTGGACAGCCAGTTCGATTCATGGTTTTCCAAATATGCATATGTTCCTGGTTTAACCGTGGGGTTAACCCGCACCCTGGGTAAAGTGGTTCGCTGAGTATTCTGCCATTACCCCCACCTTCGTTTTGGCCATCAGATAAATACCGTAATTTCACGCTTCGCGTAAAACGGTTTAACCATGGTTAACGAATACATTCAATCCAACAAACAGCGGTTTCTTGATGAGTTGTTCGACTGGCTGCGCATCCCTTCCGTAAGTGCCGACAGCAAGCATAAAAACGATGTCCGAAAAGCTGCTGAGTTCCTGAAGGAAAAATTTATTGCAGCGGGTGCTGATAAGGTTGAGCTATGCGAAACCAAAGGCCACCCGATTGTGTATGCTGAGAAAATCATCAACCCGGCATTGCCCACCGTGCTCGTGTATGGCCATTATGATGTGCAGCCGCCAGACCCGCTCAACCTGTGGAACAGCCCCCCCTTTGAGCCGGTAATAAAGAATGAAAAAATTTATGCCCGAGGTGCCTGCGATGACAAGGGCCAGGTGTACATGCACGTGAAGGCTTTCGAAGCGATGATGAAGCACAATACGCTTCCCTGCAATGTAAAGTTTATGGTAGAGGGCGAGGAAGAAGTAGGCTCTGATAACCTGGGCATATTCGTAAAGGAAAATAAAACCAAACTCAAGGCCGATATTATACTGATTTCCGATACGGCCATAATTTCGCTTGACCATCCTTCCATTACCGTTGGCCTGCGCGGACTAAGCTATGTGGAAGTGGAAGTAACCGGCCCCAACCGCGATTTGCATTCCGGGGTATATGGAGGCGCTGTGGCAAACCCGGTTAATGTGCTGGCGAAGATGATAGCTGCGCTGCATGATGAAAACGGGCGCGTAACCATACCCGGTTTTTACGATAAGGTGGTTGAACTCAGCGTGGCCGAGCGGGAGGCGCTTAACCGGGCGCCTTTCGATCTGAACCACTATAAAAAAGAATTGGCCATTGATGATGTTCATGGCGAAAAGGGATACACCACGCTGGAGCGCACCGGCATCAGGCCCACGCTCGATGTAAACGGCATCTGGGGTGGTTATACCGGTGAAGGAGCAAAAACGGTTCTGCCCTCAAAAGCGTATGCAAAAATTTCCATGCGCCTGGTACCCAACCAGGACAACCAGGAGATTACGGAATTGTTCACCAGGCATTTCTTATCCCTTGCACCTAAATCGGTTAAAGTAAAAGTAACTGCCCTGCATGGCGGGCAGGCAGCCGTAACGCCCACGGATTCAAAAGCCTTTACAGCTGCCAGTGCTGCATTTGAAGAAGTGTGGGGCAAGCGCCCAATCCCTACCCGCGATGGCGGCAGCATACCCATTGTTGCATTATTTAAAAAGGAACTGGGCCTTGATACCGTACTGATGGGCTTCGGCCTCGATTCGGATGCCATTCACTCACCGAATGAACATTATGGTGTAAAAAATTTCCTGCTCGGCATTGAAACCATTATTGCCTTTTATAAGCATTACGCACGGTCGTAGGCTTCAACTTTTTTATGGATCTTAACGTTATGCTTCGAACCTGATACTGTAATGACCAGCAGAATACTAACCATCCTTTTACTTTGTGCTGTAACCCTCCTTCAGGCGCAAATCCTGAAGCCGGCAACGTGGACATGGAGGGCGGAGAAAAACGCGGTAAAGACCGGTGAGGAACTCGACCTGATTTTTACGGTTACCACCGATAAAAACTGGTATGTGTATGCCAACGACTTCGATCCGGATTGCGGACCGATGCTGACAACGGTTACGTTCGAAAAGAATAATTCATTTGAACTGGTTGGCAGTTTAAAGGCCATTAACCCGGTTGCCAAGCATGATGAAATCTTCGGCTGCGATGTAAAAATTTTTAAAAACACCGGAGAGTTCAGGCAGCGGGTAAAAGTGCTGAGCGCAAACCTGAAACTTTCAGGAATTATAGAAGGACAAACCTGCACCGAAGTGGACGGCAAGTGTATTCCTTTTGAAAGTGATTTTGTTTTTACAGGCATTACCGTTTCGGGCAGCGAAATTAAGAAGCCACAACCAGAAGCCGAACCTGACAAGCCTGAGACACACCCGGAGGAAGCAGCAAACGAACCCT
>JAGUUF010000264.1 GCA_020063545.1 Cytophagales bacterium | reverse complement strand
GAACGGTAAACATACCGCGTAGCTGAATTCTCTACGGGAGGAACAGCCGCAGCATCGGAAGCACGGATAAAGAACTCAACACCTAACTCATCAAACGCACTGGCGGGCAAATTAACCTCCCAGGTGTTACCGGTAGTATTGTCCATGTCAAGCGGAACAGGCGCAGCCGCGCTTGTGATTTTTTTATGATAAAGATCTACGGTTTTAGAACCGGTACCTCCCGTTACGGTAACGCTGATGTTCACGGCCGCTTGCCCGCTGGCTAGATCAGTAAAGGCTGGTACGCCAATAACCATGTTCTGACCCCCGGGGTCAGGCTGGGTTTGCACCGGCTTAACATTCGAGTAGGGCGATTCACCGGTTGGATTAACTGCTTTAACCCGATAGTAATAGGAGGAGTTGGCGGTTAAACCGGTAATCAGTTTTTCAAGTGTGTTACCCTCGTTGTTCGGGTAGCCCGGCAGGTGTGTTGAAAAATCATTCTGCGTTGAGGCATCGAGCACATAAGAGGCAGCACCGTTGGCTGCTTCCCACTTGGCCGTAAAGGAGTTGATGCCAATAGGATTCGCATCAAGGGCAACCGGTGTAGCGGGTTTTAACGGTTGCGCTACTGTTGACGAATTTGGTGAGGTGCCACCGGCATTCCGCGCGCGGACCCGTACCTGGTAGGTATTACCGGCAACCAACCCGGTATTTACGTTTTCCGTTGTTGCGGTAATGACCTTACCATTGTAACCGGTAACAAATGTTGAGAAGTTATCCAGCGACACATCCAGCAGGTAATCCACCGCGCCCAGGCTGGCCGTCCAGGAAACGGTAAACTGTGTTTGTTCTGCACCGGTAGTATTTACTCCAACGGGTGTTGGCGGCACGGTTAGCTGCGATATCATGTTTGAGTTAACCGATTGCCCGCTGGCGTTGGAGGCGCGTACGCGGTACTGATACGTAGTTCCTGCAGTTAACCCGGTTACCGCATCGGAGGTACCGGTAACGGTTTTCGAATTGTAGCCGGTAACAAACGTGCTGAAATTGTCGGACGAAACATCGAGCCGGTAATTGGCTGCCCCGGTTACGCTGTTCCAGTTGGCCGTAAACTGAAATTGCTGAACGCCTGTTGCGGCAAGTGCCGCTGGTGCAAGCGGCAGGGTAATAGTTGAGCCGGTAAGCGGTGATGCGGTTAAATAATTAACTGCCTGCCCTGCCCCGTTATATGAAAATACCGTGTAGTGATATACCGTTCCCGCAGACAGGCCCGTGTCGTCAAACTGGGTAAAGTTGCCGATGGCAACAATGGTACCATCCAGTGAATTGCCAACTGTATAAAAGGTTCCGTCAACCGGAAAACCCGCAGAGGCAGACCCGGCTTTCCGGATAATCAGGTAACCTGTTGGCGCACCGGCAGCTGCCGTGTAGGCCAACCGGAGCGTTGAAGTTGTCTGAAGTGAAAAGACGGCAGCCGTAGGCTGTGCGGTGGGTTCGGTGATGATTGTGGTGCGGCTGGCCGGGTTACCGGTAGCTGTTGACAAGAGATAATTGGTGCTTACCCCCGATCCATTCAACTCATACACGCGGAAATGATAAACCGTGTTGGCGGCAAGGTTTGTTACGATAACGGAATTTCCCGCACCCCGGAACACCACCTTGTTGCCCGAACCAATATCAGTCGCTGCCGAGAAGTTGGCATTGCCGGTATAGCTGGCGCCATCAGCCGGGTCAACATTCACCGCGCTGCCCTGCCGGGCAAGCACCAGCCGCTCGGCACCGTTACCGTTTGTCCAACTAATGGATAATGAATTATCGGTAAAGGCCGTGAAGGTGATGGTTGTTGCCTGTACAGTAGGTTCACCAATCAAAGTAGTGGCATTGGCCGGGTTGCCTGAAGCCGTGGTTACATTATAATTTTCTGCCGAGGCGCTTCCGTTAAATTCGTACACCCTGAAATGATACGTTGCCCCGGAGGTTAACCCCGTTACCGTTACCGGGCCTGATCCGGCACCAACCACAAAATTGCCGGTACCTAACTCGCTGGCCGGTGTGCCGAATGCCGCGTTGGCGGTATACCCTGTACCATCCGATGGATCTGTATTAACTGCGGAGCCTTGCCGTGCAACCAGTAATCGTGAAGCGCCATTGCCGTTGGCGTAGTTTACGGTTATTGAATTTGGTGTAATGCCTGAAAATGAAATTGTTGTTGCCTGTGCAGAAGGTTCGTTGGCCAACGTAGTTCGGCTGCCGGGATTTCCGGTTGCCGTTGAGGTAAGATAGTTTGCTGACGCGGAAGAACCGTTTAATTCATATACCCTGAAATGGTAAACCGTACTCGCTGCAAGATTAGTTACCGTAACCGAGTTGCCCGAACCCCGGTAAACTACCTTGTTGCCGGAACCAACATCAGTAGCTAATGAAAAATCGGCATTACCCGTATAGCCAGTGCCATCGGCCGGGTTAAGACTTACGGCTGCTCCCTGCCTGGCCATTACCAGCCTTTCGGTACCGTTTCCGTTTGTCCATGTAATGGTAAGTGACGTTGGAGCCAATGAACTGAAACTAATGTTGGTAGCCTGGGTAGTAGGTTCGTTGGCTAATGTAAACTGGTTACCGGCAAGAGGCGAAGTTGTATAGTAATTGGTATTACCGCCAGAGCCGTTATAAGAAAGAATAAGATAAAAATATTCTGTTGCAGGCGACAAGCTTGACTGGGCAAATGAAAGTGCGCTGCCCACAAAGGCTACTGTGCTGCCTCCGATAATATCATTGACTGCATACGTTGTACCATCCACCGGCAAGTCGGCCGGTTGGGCGGGTGCTGAACCGGATTTGCGAATAGCAATATACCCGCTTGGCGACCCCGCTGCAGCCGTGTATCCCACCGTAAACGATGTATTGGTAATGCTGCTGAAGTTTATGCCTGTAGGTTGCGCTGTCGGTTCTGCTGATAATGTAGTCTGCGAACCGGTGCTTCCGGCAACCGAACTGGTATTGTAATTGGTAAGTGTGCCCGTACCGTTAAACTCGAACACGCGGAAGTGATACACCGTAGCAAGTGAAAGCCCTGAAACCGTTACGCTGCCCGTTCCGCTGCCCACCACGAAATTGGAAGAACCCAGGTTTGGCGCCAGTGTAATATTATTGTTAGGTGTGTAGGCGGTGCCATCAACAGGAAATACATCTACCGCACTACCGGCTTTTGCCACCAACAGCCTGCCGGTACCGTTACCTGCCGCAAGATTTATGGTGATGGTGCTTGTTCCAAAAGAGGTTATAGAAAGCGTGCCCTGGATTGTGGGCTCAGCAAAGAGTGTTGTAGCATTACCTTCCAGCGGACTTACGGTTCGGTAGTTGGTGGAAGAGTTAACCCCGTTATAACTGAAGAAATCATAAAAGTACTGGGTGTTCGGGTTTAACCCTGATTGCGCAAACGACAGCCCGCTGCCCACATGTACTACAGTACTGGTGCCGATGGTACTGCCTACTGAATACACTTGCTGATCAGCGGGCACATCCGTGGGCGATGAGCCAGCCTTGCGCAACACCAGGTATCCATCCGGTGAACCGGTGGCAGCGGTAAAACTGACATTTAGAGACGATGATGTAATGGACGTAAAAACCGGAGTTGTTGGCTGGGCGGTTGGTTCGGTGGAGGTTTCGGCAAAGCGTTGACCGTAAATTTCAAATTCATTGTCGGCCAAACTACCGATATTTTCGTCAGCATCCCAAACGATTACATGTTCACGCATCACCGGATTATAGACCTGGTGCGGACGTGCAGCATTGTAGATTATATTTCCGCTTCCTCCTGCATCGGACAATCGGAAATCTGACCCAATTTCACTTCCTGTGCCTGCAACTAATTGCCCAAAAATTTCAACCTCATCCAGAATCAAGGGAGCAGTATTATCATCACCCTGCCATGTTACAAGAAATTGGTTCAGATAGGGATCATGGCTAACAGCCGGATTGAACGCATCATAATTTATATTTCCATCGGGTCCCATGTCGCTTAGTCGGAAATAGCTACCCACCAAAGCACCCAAATTGGAAACCATCTGACCAAAAATCTCATTTTCTCCATCTACAACTCCTCCTACATTATCTTCGGCATACCAGACAATTAAATAGTTATTGTCAACGCTATTGTAAGCAACAGCCGGGTTAGCGACATTATATGCCGTATTCCCGTTGGGCCCCATAAAACTTACCCGTATATCATTCGAGCCGGTTTCAGCACCAGTGGCAAACAGGCGTTGCATAAAAATTTCAAACTCATTGTCAACAAGCGGAGTAATTGCATCATCGCCATACCATACTACTAAATATTGATTATTGGTACTGTTCCAGGCTATATCAGGAGCAAATGCCTGAAAAGTTGCAAAACCATCCGAGCCCATATCACTGATGCGCACATCATTTGGATAGGCAGATGGATCACCTGTAGAAGAAACTCGCTGAAAATAAATCTCAAATTCTTCATCCACCAAACTTCCGGTGTTATCATCACCGGACCATACCACTGCGTATTCTGACGCAGTACTGTTATAAACGATGGAGGGAGAAGACGCACTATAGGCTGTATTACCGTCAGGCCCCATATCGCTTAATCGAACCCGGCCTCCAATCAAGGCACCTGTACTGCTGTTTACGCGCTGAGCGTAAATTTCAAATTCATTATCCACTAACGGTGCCGTATTATCGTCAGCTCTAAACACAACTAAAAACTCAGTACCTGATGAGGCAACATCCGGATCGGTTGCATCATAATTGGCATCGCCCGGTGGGCCTACATTACTGATCACGATAGTGGAGCCCTCCGGAAGGCCTGTTGTTCCATTCAGCAGTTGACCGTAAATTTCGAATTCACCCGCTACGCTTCCTTCCCAAACCACCAGGTATTTATTGGAAACTGAACTGAATGCAATAGCCGGATCTACTGCATTCGAACTCGCGTCTCCATCCGTTCCAAATGTACTGATGCGGTAATCGTTTGTACCAATTTCCGGATCTATTGTAACCGGGTAAACAACATCGGATAAATCTGAAAGCTGCAGTTCAATCTGGGTAGCGCCCGGCCCTACTTGCATACGAACCGGAACTGATTTGCCGATAGCATCAAATGCGTAAACGTCAGTTAAGGTTATCTCCCCCGTTTCATTCCTCCACGAATAGCTACCACCTGAGGAATTAAACTCACCTGCTGTAACGATTGAGCCTTCAATAATCAACGATTTTAGGTGCACAGGCAATGGCTCATCGATAACAAATTGTTGTTCAACAGTTTTACTTTTAAGTATGTACTCTTCACGATAGAGCGCTTTCCGGTAAGAAATTCTGTCGGTACTAAATTCCGGGAAGACCCTTTCTTCGTCAAGATTACTCCACTGCCAAACCGATGCACCCGATGTAGGCTTAAAGCTTAAGCCTTGCGTTGAAAATTCCACAGTATATAAAGGATGTGAAACTGCAAAGCCATATTCTGTGGCCTTCACATTATTAACTGCCCGGGCAATCAGCTTTTCATGTGATATTGGTGCCGGTTTATTTGTAACCGGCTTTAAGGTTTTGCTATGATTGAAAATCAGCAGGCAACCAGCAACCAGTGCATAAAAAAAACGAAGAATGTACTTACTCATTAACTATTTCGTATAGCATGAAACATCACTTTCAAAATCATTAAGGAACAAACCACTAACAGGGAGGTTGATGGCATAAATAGTTCCCTTCGTAAAGCCATCCGGGTTCATTGGATCGGTGCCATAGTTCACTCTGAAAAACAAAAAATCAGTTGCCGGAATTACCGGATTTGCCGACCCCCCGGAAAAACTCACGCTCATAATTTTATTCCTAATTTCGGTAGTTGCAGAGGCCGGAAAGACATACGTTTGGGGCGCCCCCGGATCAAAATCAACTTTATTCCAGCCAGTTGTATCAAAATCGGTGTCTGAACTCGGCTGGGTTTTGTACTCAATTGCGTAATGGTATGCCGTAGAGTTCGATGTGGCTGGCGATGCAGTATCAATATATAGCCAGGAGAAATCGTAGCTGGTACCTGCCTTTCGCACAGCCAAAATCGGGGCTGTTAATGTGCCATTCACATTTTGATAACAAGCTTGAGTCCAGTTTAAGTACGCAACGCTGGGCAGGCATCCATTGTAGTTGTTTGAACAATTGGTTTCGTTTAGCGATGCAGGGCCTCCTGCGATAAGCACATAACTGGCCCGCACGTTACTTCCATCAAATAAACGCACGCCAATCGGTTCGTTAGGTTTCATGTTATTGATGGCATAAGCAGACTCACCCGCATTGCAACCTACTGCAGTACCTGATGTACCACAGATTGAACTTCCTAATGGCAAATTTTTGATATGGTTTGGAATTACTCCGGTAATCTGAATAACCGCACCGGCTGGAGCTGTTCCCGAGCAAAGTTTATAGCAGGAGGCCACACCGGCAGCAAATTCCTCATCCATGTTAAATACCGAGAAGTGCGAAATTTTTGCTTCGTAGGCCGTACCTGAAGCGTTTAGCGTGCCCACGTTGTTGCCGTCACGCTGCCATAGCCCGCTTTCTTTGTCGTACACCAGCAACGGAATGGTTGGCGGAAGTTTCTCACCGTAAATCAGGGCCAACGTATCAACCGGTATGGAAATCGTGGCAAACTTTCCCTTCTTAAGCTGGAGCGGTTTTCCATTGCCGTAAAAGTTTACATCCACTGCGCCATAAGTAATCATAAATCCCCGCTCGCCATTTTGCATACGGGTAGTGTAATCGCCCGGCATGCCATCCGGTGAATACACATCAACCGTACTTACCGATCCGGTTACATTGCCCAGCGGTGATTTTGATGCCTGGAAAAATGTTCCACGCTGCTCGCGATTAGCCGTAGGATCTTCCAGCGCATCCGGTTCAACCCGCACGGTAGCACCCCTGCGTTGCGGCCTGAACCGATCGATGGCTTCGTAGGTTCGTTCAACTTCAGGTGGCGCCCCAAAGGCAATCAGCCTGCCGGAGGCATCGTAAACAAACGGAATGGTATCCAGCGGGCTTGCCATCCGGGAGTAATCCGGCTGCGCGGGTGATGAGGTGTTAGGTACGATGTCCGTTATGGTAATGTTGTCGTTCGGGTTAAGTTCTTCCACCACTGTGGCTTGTTCCATGGTAATCAGAATATCGCCAGTGGCGGCTGTATATATTTTTGATACAAAGCCAAAACCCAGCTTTTCAATATTTACCACATACCGCTGGCTTTTATCAGGCCTGGTACAAATATTAAACTCACCTTTCTGTGCGGTTAAAATATCTTTACCCTTTTGCCCGCCAATTGAAATTCGGGCACCTTCAACGGGATTGCCTTTATGATCGACTACCCTTCCTGAGAAGCAAATTGTATTCTTTTCCCT
>JAGUUF010000141.1 GCA_020063545.1 Cytophagales bacterium | reverse complement strand
TGTGTGAAGTTCAATTCTTTACCTTTAGAAATAACCTTGTTCACGGTCATACCTTTGCCGCCCAGCGCAGCCGAAATTTTCACCAAATCCAAACGGAGGACTTCCACACCCGAACCAACATATCGCACGTCCACAGTCGCTTCAACCTGAATTGCATCGGTGTTATCGGATAGCTGGATACGGAAGGCGTAATTCAATATGTCGATCTTCGGGTTTTTGGGATACGTGTCGGCTTTTGATAAAAAGGTAGCCAGAAATAGGCATGCAGGTATCAGGCTTTTCATTAGGATAGTAAATTTTAAGTTTATAGGGTAAAGTTGTTTTACTTCTTTAAAGGCAACGGGGTAGCCGGCCGAAACTCAATCAACCCTTGCTGGCTGATAGTTGCTTCCACCTCTTCAGGTTTTGACGGAACAAAAGCACTCAGGTTCTCTACGCCATTTTCCGTAACCAGGGCCATGTCTTCAATGCGAATGTACAGCCGCTCTTCATGTATCCAGATCATGGGGTCAATGGTAAAGACCATACCCGGCTGCAACGGCACACCGTGCACACGGCCCACATCGTGCACGGCCATGCCAACCGGATGTTGAAAGTGTCCGCGAAACTTCAGGCCTTCTTCCACAGCTTTCTGGTGTGCGGGTTTTACAAATTTTTTACCCACCAGGTATTCCTTCATATCGGCAGCGGCTTTATCGAGTACTTCGTTGGCCGTTACACCCGGCTTTATGTGTTTAAAGAGCGCATCACGATACGCTACAATAAAGTTGTACAATTCTTTTTGTTCGGCAGTAAACCTTCCATTCACCGGCCAGATGCGGGTAACATCGCTGGTATAGTAATGATAATCGGGCGCGTAATCCATCAGCACAAGGTCACCGTTTTTCAGCACATCGGTTTTATGGAAGTAGTGGCCCATATAGGCATTGGTACCTCCTGCTATAATAGAGGCATACCCATCGCCCCTGGCTCCATGCAAATAAAATATGTATTTGGCGGCTGCATCCAGTTGGTACTCGTATATGCCCGGACTGGTGGAGCGCATAGCTTCTATAATGCCAAGACCGGCAATCTGGGTGGCCTTGCGGATGAGTTCAATTTCCTTCGGACTTTTAATGGTGCGCATGGCATCCAACACGGGCGATAAATCGCGGATTTCGAATTGAGGAAAGCGTTCTTTTATTTTCTGCATAAACAAGGATTCACGCGTGGGGTTGCCATCCCAGGGGTCGGCCGCACTACGGGCCTGGGCATAAAGCAGTTCATCGCGGCTGTCTGTGCCATTTTCTGCCGGACTGAATTCCGTGTAGAGCACCGGTGCAGGTGGACGGATCAAGCCGGTGGAGACAAGGTCAGCCGAAAGAAATTCAATGCCCTTCACATGTTCCACCCCTACCAGCTGCTTAACCAGGTCGCTGTCTTCTGCCGACAGCACTTTACCCTGGCTTTTTTCGGTGTCGGCATCGCAATGCAGAAGATAGATTGTAGCCTGCCTGTTCTTGCCATTAAGCAACAGATAGGCATGCGGAGTTTCAAGCCCGGTAAGGTAATAGAACGTGTTGTTTTGTCGGAATACGGTGAATCCCGGCAAACCGCTCGCACCCTGAATAAGCACGATGGCATTATTGCCGATGCTCTCGTACAATTTGCTCCTGCGTTGTGCAAATTCTTCCTTTGGAAAATCGGTTTGGTAATGATGGTTGTCCTGGCTTTTGGATGGGGTAACAAATACCAGCAAGGCAAATACAAGCACGTACACGTTGTTCATGGCGATGGTTTTGAGTATTACTAAAGATAGCATTTATTAAACAACCGGTCAGTACCCGGTGCAATAAAAAAGCAGGCTTCCGGTAGTCAACCCGGCAAGTGCCTTCCCGCTTCAGAAATTGACGGCTGTGAAACTTAAGAATACGTTATTCCATGCGTTTGCACATTTGCCTGTAAATCGTGCAGGATGTTATACAGCCCGAAATAGGTGCGGTTGATATAGAGGGCATCGCGAACCCCACGGGCCTTTTTGGATTCGCGCAGTTCTTTCATCTTCGAAAGCCTTTCGCCAAACGCAAACAATTCATCAAAATATTTCTTGTCGGCAAAATTAAATGCATCGGTACGAAACGGCCGGCTGA
>JAGUUF010000364.1 GCA_020063545.1 Cytophagales bacterium | reverse complement strand
GCCACCCATGTAAGCAACTTGCAAATCAGAAAACCTTATTATGAAGCACTGATAACCGGGTACCTGGATGGCCTGGGCAATATCTTTACGGAAACTGAAACACGTTTTATTCATCATGCGGGCCTTATCATGATTTACATGCAGTGCCTGCGCTTTACAGCCGATTACCTGTCGGGCGATGTATATTACAAAGTAGCTTATCCTGAACAGAATTTTCACCGCAGCAACAACCAGTTTCACCTGTTAATGCGGTTAGAGGAGTTTCTGGCCGGCAGGCTCAGCGCGACTCCACCGTTTTAAGGCAGGCCATAATTTTGTGAAAAGCAACTTCCGGGTCATGATCCAACCCCACGCTCATCCTTATAAGCCCGTCAGACATACCCATGGCATGGCGTTCTTCCTCCGGAATCTCCGATGATGTGCTGCCTCCGGGCGAACTGAACAGTGTTTTATAGAAGCCCAAACTTACGGCCAGGTAACCCACATTCTGCCGCTGCATTTCTTCCATTACCGCAAATGCTTTTTCGGTTGTTCCCACATCCATCACCATCATGCCGCCATAACCAAATTCCGGGTGGTGCATTTGCTTAAGCAGGTTGTATTGGGGGTGGCCTTCCAACCCGGGATAAATAACCCGGATACCTGCTGCATGTAGTTTACCTGCCAGGTACCGGGCATTTACACTGTGCTTAACCATGCGCACAGGTAAACTGTGCAAATTCTTTAACACCGATGCCGCCCGTAAGCTATCCATGACAGGGCCCAGCAGCATTACCGCACCTGAATTTACATCAGTTAACCGGTGGGTAAATTCATGGCTGGCACAGATAGCTCCGGCAACCGTATCGCTGGTGCCATTGATAAATTTGGTCAGGCTGTGGATTATCACATCCGCTCCGAATTGCGCAGGGCTTACAATGAGGGGTGTAAACGTATTGTCAACAACCAGCTTCAGGTTGTGTTTCCTGCAGATGGCTGAAACAGCCTTGAGATCGGTAACTTCAAGTAAAGGGTTACTAACTGTTTCACAATAAACAACCTTAGTATTTTCGGTGATGGCCTTTTCAATCAAAGCCGGGTTGCGCATATCAATAAAGGTGGTGGTGATGCCAAACCGGGGCGCAACATTTTTTAAAAATGCGTAGGTGCCGCCATATACCATCCGACTTGAAATGACCGCATCACCGGCACTGCACAGTTGCAGCAACGTGCAGGTTATGGCCGACATACCCGATGCCGTAACCAGGGCCGATTCGGTGCCTTCCATTTTAGCCAGTGCCTGCGACAGGTACCGGTTGGTGGGATTCATATGCCGCGAATAGAGGTAGCAGCCTTCAATCTCCTTTTCAAAAAGTTCGCTCATCTTTTTGGCCTGGAGAAAGGTGTAGGTGGACGAGTCCTCAATGGAAGGATTTACCCCTCCGAACTCACCGAAAAACTGAAGGTTCTGAATTTCCTGGGCAGGATTAAATGCATTCATACGCTGGTTTTTGTACAAATCTCAGCAGATCGTCCGATAAAACGGATTGATCAAAATCAGGCCGACAGAAAAAATTTTCAGGATGCGTATTTCTGAATGCCGGGCAGATAAAATTCTCCGGTGGCGCCAGGTCCACTTAAGCTGTTAAAACGGCAAATCATCCGTTGCGCCTGTATCGGCAGTAAACGACTCCTGGGGCGGGGGCACATCAGCAGCCGAAGCGGCACTACTGTTTTGTTTAACAACCTTCCATGCCCGTACATCGGTGTACCAGCGGCCGTTGTATTCGCGGCTTTCAACATTTACGGAGGCCGTAATCTTATCGTTGAGGGAGATCTTAATTTCATCCACTTTTTCGCCCCACAACGACATGCAGACTTTTTTAGGGTACTGCCCGGGTGTTTCTACAATAAATTCCTGCTTCCTCCAAACTCCGTTTTTGCCCTGACCGGTCTGAAGCGGCAACATGCTTACTACTGTTCCTGATATTTCCATTTTACAAAATTTATAATGCTCCGTTCTTTATTTCCTCAACCACGCCCGGGTCCAGCAAGGTGGTCACATCGCCCAGGTTAGCTGTATCGCCTTCTGCAACTTTACGCAAAATCCTCCGCATAATTTTGCCCGAACGGGTTTTTGGCAGCCCGCTCACAAATTGAATTTTATCGGGCTTGGCAATGGGGCCGATGATTTTCGATACCATCTCCCGGATTTCATTCCGCAACTTGTCTTCCTCGTGTGGTTTGTCGTAGCAGATCACAAATGCGTAAATCCCCTGCCCTTTTATATCGTGCGGGTAGCCCACCACGGCCGACTCGCAAACAGCCGAGTGTTCATCAATGGCGCTTTCGATTTCAGCTGTGCCCATGTTGTGGCCCGACACGATGATGATATCATCCACCCTTCCGGTAATGCGGTAGTAGCCGTCCGCATCGCGCCTGCAGCCGTCACCGGTAAAATATTTTCCCGGAAAGGTTGAAAAGTAGGTGTCTTTAAACCGCTGGTGGTCGCCATAAATGGTGCGCGCCATGGATGGCCATGGAAATTTTATGGCCAGGCGTCCTTCCACGCCATTGGCTGTCAGTTCATTACCCTGATCATCCATTACTGCGGGTTGTACACCCGGCAGGGGTAGGGTGGCAAATGCAGGTTTGAGCTTAGTAATGTTTGCAATGGGTGAAATCATAAACCCGCCTGTTTCGGTTTGCCACCAGGTATCAACAATCGGGCAGCGCTTTTGGCCAATGTGCTCATCGTACCAATGCCAGGCTTCCTCGTTGATGGGCTCGCCCACGGTTCCAAGAATTTTCAACGAATGCAAATCATACTGCTTTACAAAACTGAGGGGTGCTTTTTCAAGGGAGCGGATAGCGGTTGGGGCCGTGTAAAAAATATTTACCCGGTGTTTTTCAACCACATGCCAGAAGCGCCCCCAGTCGGGCCAGGAAGGAACGCCTTCGAACATAAGCGTAGTTGCCCCGGCCGAAAGCGGCCCGTAAATAATATATGAGTGCCCGGTTATCCAGCCCACATCGGCTGTGCACCAGTAGATTTGGTTATCCTGGTACTGGAATGCGGTGCGAAAGGTATAGTTTGTGTACACCATGTACCCTGCACACGTGTGCACCATTCCTTTTGGTTTTCCGGTTGAACCGGATGTGTAAAGAATAAAGAGCAGATCCTCGGCATCCGTTTCAACGGCCGGGCACTCGGCATTTACTTTTGCAATCTCCTCGTTCCACCAGAAATCACGGCCGGGTTTAACGTTAGGTTTGGAGTTGATGCGCTCGGCAACAATTACCTTTTCAACGGTAGGGCATTTTTCCAGCGCCTCATCCACAATGGCCTTCAGGTTTATGGTTTTATCACCCCGGTAGGCGCCATCGGCAGTTAATACCAGTTTGCAGCCTGCATCATTGATGCGGTCAACCAGGGAACCTGATGAAAACCCGGCAAACACAACCGAATGTACCGCACCGATGCGCGCACAGGCCAGCATGGCATAAGCCGTTTCCGGGATCATGGGCATGTAGATACACACACGGTCGCCTTTGGTAATGCCGTGGGCTTTGAGCATGTTGGCTACACGGCACACATTTTCGAACAACTGCCGGTAGGTGATATGTTTGTATTCTTCATCCGGGTTGTTGGGTTCCCATATCAGCGCGGTTTGGTTAGCACGGTGCGGCAGGTGACGATCCAGGCAGTTTTCAGTAATATTCAGCCTGGCATTCGTAAACCATTTCACTTCCGGTTTATAAAAATCCCATTCAAGCACGGCATCCCATTTCTTTCGCCAAACAAAATCTTCCGCCACTTCGGCCCAGAAACCTTCCGGATCTTCGATGCTGCGCGTATACTGGTGC
>JAGUUF010000208.1 GCA_020063545.1 Cytophagales bacterium | reverse complement strand
GCGTAATAAAAATCTCTTCATCAACGTTGCCGTCCTTCATAATTGCCATCGCAAAGTTTCCAACAAATTCCTTTTTGGTGGTCTCCCTTACTGCGGTAATAAATGCTTCTGTGTCATTGCTTTTTGCAATTGGGTTGTACCACCAACCGTTTAGTAGCCCATTTAAAACAATGATAGCCCAACCGATAGTCAGCATTAAGGTTGCGATTATGTATTTGGTAAGTCTGTTCATATTTTTCCCTATAACCAGGTACTAAAACCTTAAGGTAAAACCATCCCGTTACCTCCGCAACAGGTAACCGGTTAACATCAACACGCACAGCGCACCCCCGGCCACGACAACGTTAAAATGACTTTCCTCAAACAACCCAAATGCGGCAAGGGCTTTATCAACCTGGTTAAACCCAATCAATACTACGCTTCCGAAAATCAAGAGCAACATTGCATTGTACAGCCAGCCGTGCCGGTGGGCAGGCGCCAACAAGGCCCGGTGGTTGCTCAGCAAAATGATCAACGCCACCAGCAAGGGCAGGACTAATCCGTTCAGCGCCTGCACGGTGAGAATTACCGGTATGGGCCTGATGCCGCTGATACCAAAGGCAAAGCCCACCAGCAGCACCATGCCCCACACCATCCGCAACCTGCGCGGGTCACTCCAGCCGAAAACGGTAGATGCAATAATGGAGGCCGCATAGGGTGCCGTGATGGAGGAAGAAAATCCGGCCGCAAACAACCCAACACCCAGCGCAAGCGAACCCACCGGCCCGAGTTTTTCGCGGAGTGATGCCGCCAGGTCCGGAAAAGACGAAAACGCCTGCACCGATGTTCCCGCAACCAGGATGGCTGCCGTTATCAAGCCGCCTATCACTACTGAAACGGTGAGCCCGATACGCATCAACGGAATGGTCTTTCCTTTACTGATACCCGAACCCAGAAATATATTATACGGAACAATGGTGGTGCCTACCAGCCCAAGTATCAGCAACGAACTCCCCGGAGGAAACGAAGGAACGATGGCCTGTTTAAGCACATCGGCAACTGAAAATGGCTGCTGTACCGCCAGCACAAAAAAGGCAATGCCCATTAAGCCCACCAGTGCCGTCATCAGCCACGAAATAACCTGGCGCTTGTTTGTCCACAGCACAGCAAAAGCAGATAGGGTGATCAATACCGTAAGGATTCTTGTATTGATATTGCTCAGCAGGTTAAGTCCGGATACGGCCCCCAGGATGTTGCCCGCTTCGTAAGCCGCACAACCCAGCATAACCGTTATGCCAACCACAACCATCAATGCTTTCCCCCACCTGTTGCCGAAACATTTTTGTGAAGCCTCTCCGAGATTAAGCCCGCTGCTGATAACCATGCGTGCCGAAACCTCCTGCAGCACCAGGCAGCCGAGTGTACCCAGTGTAACCGCCCAAAGCAACTGCAACTGGTGGGTTGCGCCTGCTGTAATAGCCGTGGTAATGGTGCCCGGCCCGATAAACGCGGCCGAAATAACCGAGTAGAGTACAACACCGGAGAGTTTGGAAGGTGGGCGCATGAGCTGGTATGATTAACCTCCGCACGTGGAGCTACAGCACATTGTTTAATTGTTCTTTAATTTTCTCCAACTCCTCCTTCATCATCACTACATATTTCTGTATTTCGGCATCGTTAGCCTTGGAGCCGATGGTGTTGATCTCGCGCCCGATTTCCTGCGCAATAAACGCAAGCTTCTTGCCGTTCGATTGCCTGTCGGCCAGTACCTGCAGAAAGTAGTCGAGGTGGGCCTTCAGCCGCACGCGTTCTTCATGGATATCGAACTTTTCGACATAGTAAATAATTTCCTGCTCCAGCCGGTTAACATCGTAACCTTCGCCAAACAGTGTTTCAATGTTTCCCTTAAGTTTTTCCCGGACTTTATCAATGCGCCCGGAGTCAAGTTCCTCAACGCGGCCTAACGAACTGCGAATGGATTGACAATATTCATGGAAGCATTTTTCCAGCACTTTTCCTTCAGCTATCCGAAAGCCATCGCACTTTTCCACCACTGCGTCAATAGCTTTTCGCACGGCCCGCCAGTCTTCTTCGCTGGCGCCCTCGGCAAGTTTGTTTTGAATGACATCGGGCGATGCGAGGGCAAGCTGAAACAGGTTTTCGTACGGGGCCATGGCCCGGTCGGCCAGTTTTTTCAGTTGCGCATAATACTGCATGAACAGGGCCTCATTGTAGGTTTGCCTGATTTCGGCTTCGCCCACACGCTGAAACTCGATGGATAGGCTCACCTTTCCGCGTTCCAGTTTTTCGCTTAGCAGGCTGCGGATTTCCAATTCCTTATCGGAAAAGGATCGGGGCAGCCGCAGATTCAGGTCGAGAAATTTTGAGTTGAGGCTCTTTAGCTCAGCCTGTACCTGTATGCGGCCATCGTCAAGGCTAACGTTTCCGTAGCCGGTCATTGATTTAATCATGACACATTGGTTTACGGAACAAGATACAGGAATTACCGCTCAGAAGTCGAACCCGAGGGTAACCATAAACCTGGGATTGCCCACCCGGTAGTTTTCAACCGGCCAGGCCAGGTCAAATTTCATGTAATACCCCAGCATTACGGTACGCATGCCGAAGCCGTAGCTGTACAGCCAGGGATTAAGGTAATTTTTGATATCAATATCGAAGCTGCCTTCTTTTATACGCCTGAAACTTACGCTGTTGTTAGAAGAAAACGGTGGCTTACCCGACCAGCTGCTGCCGATATCGTAAAACCCGATGAACTGCATGTTTCTGAAAAAATTGGACGTAATGGGCGCGGATGACAACACCCGGATAAGTGGCAGGCGCAATTCGGCATTCAGCAGCAACACGTTATTTCCAAAAAGCGTGGCGTAATCAAAACCGCGTAGGTTGGTGGCGAATTCGGCAAAAAGCAAATCGGTGTTCTGGGTTTGAGTTCCCAACGGGTTCTCCTCGCCCGTACTGGAGGTGCCGCCAAGGTAGACCTGGTTAAAGGCCCAGTTATCCATGCCGCCCAGCAGGTAGTGTTTAGGCCGTCTTCCGTAAAAGGAACCCCCAAAACCGCGCACGGCCAAAACAATTTCGCGGTAAATTTTCTGGTAATGCCGTATATCGGCCGAAACCTGGCTAAAACTGTTGCTGCTGTTGTCAATGCTCTCCCAATGTGTATAGGTTATTTTTCCGCGCGTACCTTCAATGATGTTAATGGCAACCGAAACGGAGTTATCGTAAACAAGTTCTGACTTTACTCCCGCAAAAAGCTCAGAAGCAGGAGGGGCTGAAGGCGGGGCGGTGGGCAGGCTGGTTTCGCCTAAAAAGGCTGCTGTGGTCATTGCCCCGAACGGTTTCACCGTTAACCGTATCCTGTCCGACACCGGCAATGCAGCACCAAGTTCCAGTTTGTTAAGGGAATAGTGGTAAATGTTTTCACCCGAATAGGGCTCCCACCGGATGCCTTTCCTGTCGAAGCGTGCACTAAAATCTATAAAAGCCGGCAAGTACTGAAATTCACCATATACATCGCCATTGCGCAGGTCAATGCTGGTCATGAGGCCTCCGTAAATGCGGTAGTTTTCCAGCATGTCGTTCATTTGGATCTCCATCAGGATTCCGAACCCGCGCAGCGGATCGATGACAGCCGAGGTAACCATGGATTCGCGGCCAAACTTGCTCTCATACGGAAACGGCCCCATGATGCGGTTCTTATCGCGGGCTTTCATGTACCGGTTTAAAAAGGTTTCGCTGGGCTGCGCTTGTTTGATTACCTCATCTTCAAAAACATAGTTGTCGGTGTTGATTACCGGTTCTTGTTTTGGTTTTAAGGTGTCGGCCTTTCCAAACGTGGCGGAGTCAACGGTGATTTTAGCCTTATCGGTTATAACAGGTACCGAATCGGTTTTGGTAAGTGAATCCTGTTTGGCCTGGGCTTCTTTAAGGCGGGCATTCAGCAAATCTTTAATGGTCATGTTTTTATTTTCATCCTGCCGTTTCCGGTCGCGGATGATGCGCGCCTGCTGCAATTCTTTTCTGCGGGTTGCCGGGGTAAAAACATTCCGGTCAAGATTAAAATTTCTGTCAATAAAAATGTCATCGCGCAGGCGTTGCTGGTTAACCATGGCAAGCATGTTGCGTTCGGCATTGAAATCATAATCTTTAATGCTGGATGAATAGTTGGTGACCTGGCTGTAAATTCCGGTAGCCCGGTCGAACTTAAAGAGGTTAATGATGCCACGCTGGTCGCTGAGGTAATAGAAGAGGTTGTCGTTAAGGGCAAAGGGTGCGTAATCCTTACTTAAGGTGTTGGTTATGCGGGCTACAACCTGGTTGGTCGTGTCCAGGTCGAACACAAAAAGGTTATAATTGTCGGTAAGGTCGCCCAGGGTAGGTTTGGCGCGGGTGCGTAACGTGTCGCTGGTCCGGTTCGAACTCCACACGATTCGGTTGGTACCCGGTATAAAACTTGGATCGAGATCATCATACAAATCGTTGGTTAGCCTGCGTACGCGATCCCTACGCGTGCTTAACAGGAATAAATCGTTCTGCCCTTCAAAATCGGCACTCATAATCACCAACCTGCCGTTACCCGAAAAACTCAGGCTGCGCACATTGTTGAATCTGTCCAGTTCGCGCGGCAGTTTTGTACGGGTATTCAAATCGTAAAGCCAGAAGGTATAGTCGCCCTTTCTTACGGCAACCACACCCAGGGTGCTGGCATCGGCCCAGTTTATCAGCGGCAGGCGGTTGTCAACACGTTGCCCGATAACGCGGCTGCCACCCCGCAGGATGGTTGTTTCTTTGTTGCTTTCGAGGGAGCGTACCTTTACCGAATAGCTGCCGCGATCGTTTTCAGCATACGCAAGGTAACGTCCATCCGGACTGATTTTTAACGTGGTGAACTCGGTGTAACGATTATGTGGTGAACGGAATTTTATTGAATCGGCCTGCTTTACATATGCCTTACTGACTGCACTTTCCATTTGCGCATAATACTGGTACCACTCATCCACCAGTTTCGAATAACTTACCCCCAGTGTGATCAAAATACTTTTCTCTTCATTCCGTGTTATGCGCGTATAGTTAAGAATATTGGAAACACTGCTCTTACCGTACCGCTCAACAATAAAATTCCAGGCCGACTGCCCGATGAGGGCGGCTTCTTTACCGGAAAACCGGTTCAGTTTCCTTACGTTTCGCGAAGTAACCACCTGGCGCACATAGTCGTCCATTTCAACCGTCCAGCCTTTGGCAACGTACATGGCCACCCCGCTAACAAACCAGTCGGGCAGGTTTAGCAGAATGGCACTCTGAAAAATATCTTTCAGGCTGCCGCCATACATCATTTCATTAACCAGCATGGAGGTTATGCTAAACAGCAATTCATCTTTAAACTCCTGGGCAGTTCCCTGGTGGGCAACCTCCACATACGGTTTAATGAAATCAACCTCACCGTTAATGTTGTAATAGGTATGATTGAGGCCCACATTGCTCTGGCGCAAATCAGCCATCGAATTATAAATAAAGACCTTCGCCTTATAATAAGGAGCGTAGCCAATCAGGTCGGTAATCCGGTCAAACTCCAGTTCAAGATACTGAAGGGCCTGGGTGGCAATGTCCCTGCGGCCATCGTAATAATACACATCAAAGTTTTCACCGGTAAGGTATTGCCAGTCGAAACTCCGGTACTGAATCCGGTTTTTACCAAAAACTTCACGTGCCTGTTGTGCCCGGCCCTGAAACCCCGCTGCAATTAACCACAAGCAGCAAATTGCTATAACTCTTGCCATATCGCCATCCTATGCAGACTTCCAATATACTGATTTATAACGTTGAATATCCACCGCATTGTTCAACCCATGGCCATTTTCAAGCCATTGAACCAACTGGCGCGCAAAATAAGGTGCCAGGCTTACCCCTTTGGTGCCCAGGCCGTTAAAAATGATTATGTTTTTATGATGCGGGTGAATGCCCAATATCGGCCTGCGGTCGGGTACGGTTGGCCGAAACCCCCACAACTGGCCTGTGATTTTATACGGGAAACGGATGAGTGATCTCAGTCCGTTTGTCAATTCGGCCAATGCATCAGGTGTAACACCCGTGGTTCCGTCAAACCGGTTATAGGTTGCCCCGGCTTTCCATACACCGGGCACAGCATAAACACCCCGGTTGTAGATTCTCGGCACCACCTCATCGGCTTGCAATTGTAGCACCTCACCTTTTAACGGCTTAATCGGAAGCCAGGAAAAAAAGCGGCTTTGGTTAGCCGATACTCCAGTACAAAATATCACCTGTGATGCATTCAGGTTGCGGTAGGATACTTTTTCCGGATAAACGGTTAGCGCCTGCTCATCAAACCATTCTTCCAGCAAAATGCCCTGCTGGGCAACCAGATTGCGGATGGCCGTCAGAAAGGCAATCGTATCAAGGTAACCGCATTGCTTCACCAGTAATCCACCGTAAGGATTAATCACCTGCGATTCAAATGCCGGTGTACTGTACACTTTCTCAACATACTGTGACAGAAAATCAGAATCCCTGCCCATCCATTCATTCTGCTCGCCTGCAGAAACAAACGGACGATAGACCGGCATCGGGAAATAAAATCGTGCATCCGTAATTCGCTCAACGTCCTTATAAAATTTGTGCAAGTGCGGAAACAATTCATCTGCAAGCCAGGTTAACGAAAGTTTCTTTCCGGTTACCGGATTAAACAAGCCGGCCGCGACACGTGATGCCGCCTGTGCCATTGGAAAATCAATAACGGCTATTTTCTTTTTTCTATTTAACAGTTCCACAGCCAGGCACGAACCTGCCAGGCCCTGACCCACAATAATGTAATCAACAACCGCGGTGTTCATTAATTGAAACAGAAAACCGAAATGCCAAAAATCTGGATTATTTTTGGAATATGCTCCATATCGAAAGTTTTACATTTAACCCGTTTGCCGAGAATACATACGTGGTGTATGACGACACAAAAGAAGCACTGATTATTGACCCCGGTTGCTGCAACCGCGATGAGGAGGCATACCTTGCTGAATATATCGCCAGCAACAACCTAATCGTAAAACAACTCATCAACACCCATTGCCACATTGACCATGTGCTGGGTAACTACTTTGTCAAATCGAAATACAAGGTTCCGCTTATCATCCATACGTTGGAAGAACCCCTGCTTAAAGCGGTAAAGGCGTACGCTCCCAACTATGGATTTCCGCATTACCATGAAGCCCAGCCCGATGGCTTTATTGCCGAAGGGGATGTGGTTACCGTTGGTGCCTGTACGTTCAGCGTGTTGTTTGTTCCCGGGCACAGTCCCGGGCATATTGCGCTCTATGATAAAGAAACCCAGGTATTACTAAGCGGTGATGTATTGTTCGAAAACAGCATTGGCCGAACCGATTTACCCGGTGGCGATTACAATACCCTCATAACAAGCATCCAGACAAAACTATTTACGTTACCGGACGAAGTAACTGTATATTGCGGCCATGGCCCTGCCACAACCATTGGATATGAAAAACGGACAAATCCATTCTGCGCACTAACCCGGTAGCATGAAACGGCACATTCCAAACAGCTTAACGATTGGCAACCTGCTATGCGGATGCGCTGGCATCGTGTTTGTGCTGGAAGACCGTGACCTGCCGGCTGCATATTTCGTTTGGGCTGCATGTGTTTTTGATTTTCTGGATGGCTTTACTGCACGATTGCTCAACACACATTCCGCCATCGGCCGAGAACTTGATTCGCTTGCCGATGTAGTAAGTTTCGGAGTACTGCCCTCAATGGTCATTTATAAATTGTGGCCACCGCACCTGCCCGAATGGAGCGCCTTTTTTCCGTTCTCGATTGCCGCCTTCTCCGCCCTCAGGCTCGCCATTTTCAATGTTGATGAGACACAAAAAGAATCGTTCCGGGGACTGCCAACACCCGCCAATGCTTTAATGCTAACCGCAATACCCCTTCTGCCACCGGCCGTTCTCGCATTTATGCAACAGCCCGTGCAACTGACAACTATCGTCATCGCTTCCTGCTGGTTGCTGGTATCGCCCCTTGAATTGTTTGCCTTGAAATTCAAATCGTTTTCCTGGAAGGGCAACGAAGTAAGATTTACTTATTTACTCTCAGCCGTATTCCTTATAACATGGTTAAAACTGGCGGCCATACCGCTTGTTATACTACTGTATATCGTCTTTTCGTTATTATCAAAACTCGTTGTAAAGCAGAACTGACACCTTGTGCCGAAAGTTTCCCGTTTGGTTATCGTACTCAGGTCAAAGGTCACGGTTATCCTGACCTTAGTTACGCTTTCCGTTTCCGGATGGTGCCAGTCTTCCGTGCTTCATTCGGGCAACTGGTACAAAATAGCCGTAAACCAACACGGGGTTTACCGCATCGACCTGAACCTGTTTAAGAAGATGGGATTTGACCCAAAAACCGATCCCCGCAAAATCAGAATTTTCGGAAATGGCGGTGGCATGCTGCCCCAGGCCAATAGCGCACCTCGCCCTACCGATTTAACCGAACTGGCCATCTTCATTCAGGGCGAGGAAGACGGTGTTTTCAACGCACAGGATTTCATCCTGTTCTATGCCGAGGGGCCCGACAAAATTTTATTCAATCAGCAAAAAGAAATCTTCAGCTACGAAAAAAACCTGTACGCCAGTCAGAATTTTTACTTCATTACTACAGGCACCACAACCGGTAAGCGTATACAAGCGCTTACCGATGCAGGCCCGGGATTCCCGGAAGTGACCACATTCGAAAATTTTGTATATCATGAACTCGATCAGCACAACGAACTTAAATCAGGTCGCGAATGGTTTGGCGAACGGTTCGATTTAAGCACGGAATTAACGTTGTCGCTTTCCCTGCCCGATGTTGTTCCCAACTCACCTGTAAAAATCGTGTCGGATGTGATGGCGCAGTCATTCGATAATACGGCATTTAACCTTTTCCTGAACGGCATACCAATTGGCCAACAGCCGGTGGCCGCAATACCGAATATTGATTACGGCATAAAGGGACGCCACAAACGCGATACGCTACTGGTAAACTCATCAACTGTTTTGGCCCCGGGAAAAACAAAACAGGAACTGCGCTACCAGTACATCAAAAGCCCTGCCACCCGATCGATAGGTTACCTTGACTTTTGCCTGGTACAAACCACACAGCAACTTAACTTGTACGGGCAACAGACTAGCTTTCGTTCGCTGGCAAGTTTGCAGCACCCGGTTTCAACGTATGTCATCGGTAAAACAACGGCTGCAGCCCGCGTATGGAACATTACCGACCCGGCAAACCCGCTTATCCAACCGGTAACTTTTCAAACCGGCACAACCTCCTTTGCGACTTCGTCAGCAACGCTTCAGCACTATGTTGTGTTCCAGCCCAATGTTCAGGCCCCGCAACTTATCGGTAAAGTTCCGAATCAAAACCTGCGGGGAATGGCCACGCCCAACCTGGTAATTGTAGTTCATCCTGATTTTAAAGCCGAAGCCGGCCGGTTGGCCAATCACCGCGCGGCATTCAACGGGTGGTCAACCCGGGTGGTCACGACTACTGAAATCTATAATGAATTTTCAAGCGGCCGGCAGGATGTAACCGCTATCCGTGATTTTGTAAAGCACCTCTACGATAAATCGCCCGGATCGCTTCGGGCATTGCTGCTGTTTGGAAAATGTTCGTACGACTACAAAAACATTTTGGCAAATAACCGGAATTTTGTTCCTACCTATGAATCGCGAAATTCCCTGCATCCCCTGCAAACCTATTCTTCGGATGACTACTTCGCTTTCCTTGAAAACCACGAAGGCGACTGGCCCGAGAGCCCTGCCGTTAACCACAGCATGGACATCGGTGTTGGCCGGCTGCCCGTAAAAACGATTGCCGAAGCTAACGCGGTAGTGGATAAAATCATCGCTTACGATACTGATAATAAACTGGGCGGTCCGTGGCGCAAAACCATTGTGTTTGTAGCTGACGATGGCGATTTCAATATTCACCAAAGCCAGGCCGATCAGCTTGCTGAAGAAATTGAAACCAGCCAGGCTTTTTTTAACACCCGCAAAGTATACCTCGATGCGTTTTCACAACCCGCAGGCGCATCCGGTCAAACGTCACCTGAAGCACGGTTAGCTATTGAAAAATCATTTTACGATGGCGCACTCATTATTAACTATACAGGCCATGGCAATGAACGCTTATGGGCTCAGGAGAGGATCTTTGATGACTTGATAATTGTTGGGCTTCAGAACAAGCGACTGCCGTTGATGCTCACTGCCACTTGTGAATTTGGCCGACAGGACGACCCGGTTTTTCTTTCGGGTGGCGAGCTGTGCATGCTGCAGAAAAATGGAGGAGCCATAGGATTGGTCACCACGGCAAGGCCGGTAAGCTCAAGCACTAACTTTGCATTAAACCAGGCATTTTACCAGGCGCTTTTCCAAAAAGTTGATGGCACATATGCGGAGTTAGGCGATGTTTTTCGAAGAACAAAAAACAACAGCCTGAGCAGTGTTTCCAACCGGAATTTTTCTCTCATCGGTGATCCTTCGATGTACCTGGCTATGCCCGAACTTCAGATTGAAATCGAAGAAATAAAAACACAAACCGGTAGCGATACACTTAAGGCCTTATCGCGCGTATCCGTTTCAGGAAAAATTACTGACCACACCAGCGCTGTAGTCACAACATTTAACGGTACACTTCATGCCACGCTGTTTGATAAGGAGACATCTTTTGTAACGCTCGGCAATGAAAACCCTCCCTTTACCTATACGCAATGGTACAATGCACTATTCCGCGGGCAGGCAAATGTCGAAAACGGCTTCTTCAGTTTTGAGTTTATCCTTCCGAAAAATATCGCCTACCCGGTAGGCATCGGGAAACTAAGTGTATACGCTCAGCATAACAGTCAACACCTTGATGCCTCCGGTTTTTCGAAAGGATTTAAAATCGGCTTAAGTGAGCCGGCTGCACCCCCGGATAATACACCCCCGGTTATAAAACTATACCTTGGTGACACCACGTTTGTAAACGGAGGCGTTGCGGCATCACCAACAAAACTGATTGCCAGGCTCTCCGATGAAAGCGGCATAAACATTTCAGCGTACGGAATCGGCAACAGCATTGTGGCAGCACTAGATGATGCGCTAACCTTAACGCTTAACGACTATTATGTAACGGATAAAAATGATTTCCGAAAGGGAACAATTGAATTTATGCTGCCAGTGCTGAGCCCGGGCAAACACGTCCTTTCGCTTAAAGCATGGGATGTACATAATAACCCGGCCCAGGCTTCCATTGCCTTTATTTTAAACGGTGAAGAACTAATCATCGAATCATTCGCAAATTATCCTAACCCATTTGGTGAAACAACTAAAGTCTACTTCACCCACAACCGAAGCGGTGACGACCTCCACGGAACCCTGAGCATTTTCGACAACATGGGGCGCGAAATTAGGAAGATGGAATTTTTTGCTGAGCAAAGTACCTACCAGGTTGACCTCGCTGAACTAAACCGCACCGAAGAGCCTCTTAAATATCTTAAAGCCGGCCTATACTACGCCCGGCTGGCCGTACGTTCACTAACCAATGGCTCTAAAAATGAGCGGGTTACAAAACTTATTATTACGAATTAACTATCTTTGAAACCTTGAAACCTAAAAAATGAAGGTTCTTTCCATACTTACACTTCTTTGTACGATTCTTTTTGTTTCCGTTACAAACGCACAACAACCGGGTGTAGTAACCGGGGCCGACACCACATTTCGGGTTATCACCACTGCGGTTCCGTTTCTTACCATCAGTCCGGATGCCCGCAATGCGGCATTGGGCGATGTTGGTGTTGCCACTTCACCTGATGCTAACTCAGCTTATTGGAATCCGGCTAAACTCGTTTTTATTGATAAGGCATATGGAGGCTCCATCTCGTATACGCCCTGGCTCGGAAAAATCATTAACGATATGTGGATCTCCTACCTCACCGGGTTTTACAAAATCACCCGCGAACAGGCCGTTGCACTATCCATGAAATATTTCGATATGGGCGATATCAGCTTCAGGGGTACAGGCAATGAACCCCTTGGCGATTTTAACCCGCGGGAATTGGCGTTGGATATCACCTACTCACGAATGCTAACCGAGGAACTGGGCGTTGGTTTAACCGGAAGGTATATCTACTCAAATTTAACAGGAGCATTTCCTTCCGGAACCGATACACGTCCGATTAACTCAGCGGCTGTCGATTTTGGTGTTTACTATAACAAACTGATGAAAGGAACAAAAAATTCCACGCTTTCACTGGGCGCCCTCATCTCAAACATTGGCCCTAAAGTATCGTATACCGATGACGCAAATAAGAATTTTATTCCCACCAACTTAAAGATAGGAGGCGTTTACACCACCGAATTAGATCCGTTTAATTCTATCTCTTTTGCCCTTGATGTGAACAAACTGCTTGTGCCTACGGTAAATGACGGCCAGTCTGTTTTAAGCGGCATGTTCAGTTCTTTTTCTGATGCTCCCAACGGATTCTCCGAAGAAATAAAGGAGTTCATCCTTAATATGGGCATTGAGTACTGGTATAACCAGACCTTTGCCGGGCGGATTGGCTACTTCAATGAAGCAAAGGACAAGGGTAACCGAAAATACCTTACACTTGGAGTAGGCTTCAGAAATCAAAAATCATTCGGCATTGATGTTGCCTACCTGGTACCCACCAATGGCCGCGAAAACCCGCTGGCCGAAACCATCCGCTTCTCGCTATTATTCCAGGTTAAAAAAGAAAAGGAGGAATCCGTTACCGATTAACCTGATGCTCGATCGCAAAACCCCGCCTCCGTACTCACAAAACAATACATTTACTCTACTGGAACCCCATCGGGTAAGCCTTGCTAACGATGCAAACCTTTTTATTATTGAGGGCGGTGAGCAACAGGTTGTAAAACTTGAGTTGGTTTTTTGGGCTGGCCGCTGGTTCGAGGAGTTTCCGGGTGTTTCATATTTCACATCTCAATTGCTCCCAAAAGGAACAAAAACTCAGAACAGTAAACAGATAGCCAAAACCCTGGAGTCACTTGGAGTACACCTCGAAATTACCCCCGGGTTTGACTTTGTTTCAGTATCCATGTTTGGATTAACAAAGAGAATAGGTGATGCGCTTAGCCTGCTTATTGAAATCTGCTCTTCGCCAACTTTTCCGGAAGATGAACTGGTTCAATCCAAAAACATTTTCCTTCAAAACCTGAAGGTGAACCGTGAAAAAACCAGTTACCTGGCTGGAACTGCCTTTCGTCAACACCTTTTTGGAAAAGAACATCCGTATGGAAGCGAGGTAAATGAAACCTTTGTCGATAAAATAACACCCGCTAATCTGGTTGCATTTCATGATGTACATTTCAAACATTTTACAGCCTTCATAACCGGTAAAATTCCAGCAGCATTAACAGATAAAATAACTGAGGTACTGAAACTGCTTTCGTTTGGACCTGCTCCGGAACATGCGCCTCCATTAGAGGTGTCCGGAAATAACAGAATCACGTTGGCAAAACAAGGAAGCATTCAGGCCTCACTTCGTTTAGGCAAAGTTGTGATTCCACGGAATCATCCCGATTATCCGGGTTTACTCCTGGCCAATCATGTATTGGGTGGTTATTTTGGTTCCCGCCTTATGCAAAGCCTTCGCGAGGATAAAGGTCTTACCTACGGAATTCACTCCGTCATTCATCCCTTAAAACACAATACATACTTTGTAATCAGCACAGACATTAACAAAGAACACCGCGACTATGCCATTGAAGAAATTTTAACTGAACTGAAAACGTTCAGAACATCAGCCATCGACAATAACGAATTGACCTTGGCAAAAAATCATTTTCTGGGAACCCTCTTTACTGAAATAAACACACCATTTGCTCATACTGAGAAACTTAAAAACATTTACCTGAACGAGCTTGGCGCAGGGTACTACCAAAATCTGGTCGATACGATTCAAAATACTTCCCCATCCAGATTGGTAGAGTTGGCCGAAAAGCACCTACATGAAAAAGCAATGCTCGTAGTCTCAGCGGGTTAATTGTATACTTTTCTACAAATAAAAAAGCCCACGATTTCTCATGGGCTTTATAAAAAAATCAGGCAACGACTTACTCTCCCGGGTTTTATCCCAGTACCATCAGCGCATGTGGGCTTAACTGCTCTGTTCGGAATGGGAAGAGGTGTTCCCCACCGCTATAGTCACCTTAAACTCTTCATGTGAATTATCAGCAGGGCTCCTCCCCACCGTCACGCCTCATGGCGTGTTCACCTTAAATTCTTCAGCCCTTCGGCTTAATATCGTTGACTACCGGAAGATGCAGATAAGCGTCTGTTACGCGTAAAGCTAAATCGTGAACATAGGGGCGCTTCGAAAAGAAGTTACCGGGTAATTAGTACTGCTCAGCTTTGCCATTTCTGACTTTACACCTGCAGCCTATCAACGTCATCATCTCTGACGTCCCTTAATGGAAGTCTCATCTCGAGGTGGGGTTCGCGCTTAGATGCTTTCAGCGCTTATCCTCTCCCAACATAGCTACCCAGCCATGCAGCTGACGCCACAACTGGTACACCAGCGGTTGGTCCAACCCGGTCCTCTCGTACTAGGGAGCAGTCCCCGCAAACCTCGAACGCCCGCAGTGGATAGGAGACCGAACTGTCTCACGACGTTCTGAACCCAGCTCACGTACCGCTTTAATAGGCGAACAGCCTAACCCTTGGGACCTTCTTCAGCCCCAGGATGCGATGCATCGTTGTCCGTGATTACTCACGGGATAGACTATACCTTCATCCTTCCCTGGTACAGGAAGGAGACGAGCGTGTGAGAGAAGCCTTTCGGCCTTCTCTCTCATCCGCTGAGGAGCGGAATCAGTCGTTACGGGGTCAAGCAAGTTTATACGCCATCGATGGAATCAGGTGTGGGCGCACGAGTGCGCGCACCTGGTTCATGGAATGCGATGGAATATACACCACGAAATGCGATAGATGCTTCTGGATAGTGGCATCAATCGAAAGGACTGCGAGCGCGTGGCGCACGATCTGCTGTTCCGCAAGATCGTACCCCTGCGTATTGAGACGCAACGCATTGCAATCGTTCCTTCGATAGCCGTCATCCATGATCCATGTCGCCAGCATTTGTGGGTTCATCATGTCCGGTAATGTCTTTGGAATACATTTCCGCTTCCCGTCATAGAACAGGGAAACGTATGGCTCCAACGCTGAAGACGTCCTCGTCCTCAGAACACAATGGCGATACGTTCGTCCCGTGCGCGCATCGTATCGTTCCTTAAGAACGATTGATGGCGCAAGCTCTGGCAACCATTCTGCCTTCCAACGCACGTAGGCTTCCTGTTTCGCAGAATGATCGACCACCAGACGAACAT
>JAGUUF010000112.1 GCA_020063545.1 Cytophagales bacterium | reverse complement strand
GCCACCGCCACCGTTGATCTGCAAGGAGCCGAAGTACAACAACTGCTCCAGAACGATCAATTCCAGGCGCTGATGCGCGACCGCAGTTTCCGGGAACTGATGAAATCTCCTGAGTTTACCGAACTGGCGAAAAATCCGGAGTTCCTTGACCTGGCCAAGAGCCCGGCATTCAACGACCTGGCAAAAAATGCCCAGTTCCTCGACCTGGCCAAGTCGGCTTCGTTTACCGAACTGGCAAAGAATCCGGACTTTGCTGAGTTAGCAAAAAACCCGGAGTTTATGGAACTCGCCAAATCACCAGCGTTTACTGAACTGGCTAAATCAGCTTCGTTTGCCGAACTGATGAAGTCACCACAGTTTATGGATGTGGCCAAGAATCCGGCCTTCGATGACCTGGCAAAAAATCCGGCCATGATGGACCTGGCCAAGTCGGGCAGGTTCGCTGACCTTGCCAAGAATCCTGACTTCGCTGAACTGGCGAAGAGCCCAAGCTTTCAGGAACTGGCCAAGAACCCCGCCTTTACGGCATTGGCTAAGAATGCACAGTTTCTTGATTTAGCCAAGAACCCGGCATTTGGCGAACTGGCTAAGAATGCTGCGTTTGCTGACCTGGCTAAGAATGCACAATTCATGGAGTTGGCCAAGTCACCAGCTTTTGCCGACCTGGCCAAGAATGCCGCCTTTGCTGATTTGATGAAGTCGCCCCAATTTTTAGAAGTAGCCAAATCTCCGGCCTTTACCGACCTGGCCAAGAATGCGCAGTTTGCCGAACTGGCGAAAAACCCGGCCTTTGGCGACCTGATGAAAAATCAAACCTTTACTGAACTGATGAAGTCATCGCAGTTTACGCAACTGGAGAAAATGGCGAGCGCTGACTTTCAGTAACCAAACGAAAACTGACTTCAAACCCTGACCTTACCGTCAGGGTTTTTTTTCGGTAGTTGCCATGCACAGACTAATCGCACCGCTCCTTTTTATCAGCGTTCAGGCCGCAGCACAACTGAACATGATTGAAACGAACGACATGAGGCTGGTAACGTACGATTTCGGCCACAAGTATGTATTGCCCCATGCCGGCCGATGTTATCACAACGCGCTGCAGTTTCACCGTAAACTCTTTGATTACACACCATCGGAGAAAATAACCGTGCTTATCCAGGATTTTGGCGATTACGGAAATGGCGGTGCTACGGCTGTTCCGAAAAATGCCATCTCCATGGGCCTCTCACCGTTCAGTTACACATTCGAAACCAGCCCGGCTGGCGAGCGTGTATTCAGCATGATGAACCATGAACTGGTACACGTGGTAGCATTGGATAATTCCAGCAGTGCCGACCGATTTTTTCACAACGTCTTTTTCGGCAAAGTAAGCCCCACCAAAGAAAATCCGCTCACCGCCTTTTACAGCTACCTAACCAGCCCGCGCAGGTATTCGCCCCGGTGGTACCACGAAGGAATTGCATCGTATGTTGAAACCTGGATGAGCGGTGGTGTAGGACTGGCGATGGGCAGTTATGATGAAATGGTTTTTCGTACACGTGTATTGCAACAGGCGCACATCTATACTGCACAGGGCCTTGAATCGGAAGGGACAACAACCGACTTCCAGGGAAAGACCAACTCGTATTTATACGGAACACGGTTTATGGGCTACCTCTCCTACCAGCACGGGCCCGAAAAAATAATTGAGTGGGTTAAACGAAGGGATGGCAGCAAACGATCCTACTCTGCGCAATTCGAACATGTATTCGGTCAATCCTTAAATCGGGAATGGAAGAACTGGATAGAATTTGAAAAAAAATGGCAGGTTGAAAATGCTGAACGGATTAAGGAGTTCCCGGTAACACCAACCCAGCCCATCACTACCAAGAAAATCGGATCGGTCTCCTATCCGCATTATGACAAAGCCCGCAATAAAATGTATATGGCCGTTAACTACCCCGGGCAGGCCCCGCACCTGGCCGCGTTGCATTTAGCCGATGGTAAACTGGAACGACTGGCCGATATTAAAGGAGCAGCTCTGTTCTATGTATCGTCCGTTACGTACGATGAAGAGGCTGATAAAATTTATTTTACTACCGATAACGATGCCTGGCGCGACTTGAACAGCTACGATATCAAAACCGGAAAAGTAACACGCTTGCAGAAAGACTTCCGTACCGGTGATTTGGCCTTCAACAAAACCGACAAATCCATTTGGGGCATCAAGCATCTTAACGGCTTTTCTACCATTGTACGGATTCCGGAGTCCACTCCTCAAAATCCATCACCACCCTACAGCCAGTGGCAGCAGCGGTACACACTTCCTTACGGACACGACATTTTTGATATTGATATATCGCCTGATGGAAAATTATTAAGCGCTGCGGTATCCGATTACCGCGGTAATCAATCCCTGCTGCTCTTTGATGTTGACAGCCTTATGAAAAACAAAGCGGTTATTGACACCGTTTTTAATTTTGAAGTTTCATCACCGCAAAGCTTTCGGTTTACTGAAGACGGAAAGTACCTGTATGGCTCTTCATACTATTCCGGTGTAAGCAACATCTTCCGGGTAGATGTAGCCACTAAAGAAATTACCCCGATGAGCAATGCCGTTACGGGCCTCTTCAGGCCATTGCCGCTTGACGATGAAAAACTCTTTGCATTTAATTTTACTGCCGATGGCTTTCAGCCGGTATATATCCCCAACAAGCCGGTTGCGGACGTAGCCTCCATCGAGTTCCTGGGAAACAAAACCATTGAAAAATTCCCGGCACTTAAAGAATGGGAACTGCCCATCGCCACAGCGGAACAAATTAATATCGAGGCGTTAACCATAAAAGAAGGGCGCTACCGGGCAGGCAGGCAAATCAGGCTCAACTCGGCCTATCCCATCGTAACCGGCTACAAAAATTTCGTTGGGCTTGGCTATACCATTAACCTTGGTGATCCGCTGAACTTCCGGGAATTTGAGATTTCGGCCTCCTACACCCCGCGCAGTTGGATAAACGGACTTGCCAGTGAACGTGACAGCCTGAATACGGTAATGGACGATGAAGAACAATTGCATCTATCCGTTTCCGGAAAAATAGGCCGGTACACGTTTAGTGCACAACATAATCCGGCCAGCTTTTATGATTTGTTCGGTCCCACAAAAGTTTCGCGAAGGGGCACAACGGCCAGGGTGGATTATACCCGGTCGCTCATCTGGGATATGCCGCGCAAACTTGACCTGGTACTGGGCGCGGGTGCATTCTATGGCCTGCAGAAATCACCCTACTTCCAGCAGATTGATACCGAGCAGTTTACCGACAGTTTGTTTCTGAACGTGGATGCAAGCCTGCTGTACAGCAACCTGCGCGGTTCACTGGGTGCGGTGGATGCCGAAAAAGGTTTTAAGTGGACATTCCGCACACTTTCGGCACATTCGAACGGGCAAACGTATGCTACCCTTGTTGGTGCTTACGATGTTGGCATTCAGCTTCCGGTTAACCATTTCTCCGTGTGGTTCAGAACTGCAGCCGGTAATTCCCTCAGCGAGTCCTTTAACCCATTTACCCGGTTTGGATTTGCTGCTTTCGGAAACAACTACATTGATTACCAGCCGGCAAGGCGCTACCGCAATATCTTTTCCTTCCCGGGATTGAGCTTTGAAGCCGATAAATTTATCATCGCCAAATCTTTCGCAAAAGGAATGGTGGAGTTTGTACTGCCGCCTGTACGGTTCAGGCAGCTTGGCGGATTGAACCTGTATTCCAACTGGATGCAGCTTACCGCGTTCTCATCGGCCTTGTTTACCAAAGAAAACGACTTCGGGAACAACCGGTTTGTCAATGTAGGCGCCCAGCTTGACCTGAAAATTGTAATTTTTTCGCTGTTGGAATCCACTTTTTCGGTGGGCTATGCCAATGCATTTGATTTAAATGATAACAACATGCGCTACAGCGAGTGGATGGTTTCACTGAAATTGCTTAAATAGAATTTTTAACATCCGATAACCCGTGACAACGTTTTTCCTGGTTACCATAGCCCTGACACCCGGCATCGCCATTGCCATTTATATATACATTCACGACAAGCACGAACCCGAGCCGGTATGGTTGCTTGCACTGAGTTTTTTTTATGGTGTGCTTAGCCTGGGTTTAAACCTCGCTATTGCGTTACCCATTGACCGCCTGCTGCCCATTGAAGATCGTGACTTAACCGATCAGGCCTTCCATGCATTTGCCGTGGTGGCCTTGCTTGAAGAGTTGAGCAAATTCGTTTTCATCCGCGGCATTCTTTACCGCAATAAAAACTTTAACGAACCGCTTGACGGCATTGTGTATGCCGTAATGGTAGGTATGGGGTTCGCTACTGCCGAAAATTTAATTTACGTGTGGCATGGCGGTGGCGGCACGGCCATTTACCGGATGTTCTCGGCTATACCTGCCCATGCCCTTTTTGCCGTATTGATGGGCTACTGGCTCGGAAGGGCAAAGTTTATCCAGGCGAAAGAAAAACGGCTCAGCCTGGTGGCACTTGTAACGGCTACCCTCTTCCACGGCATTTACGATTATTTCCTGTTCATCTCCTTTGTACCGGGCATCTGGGTGTGGTCGTTTGTTTCGCTGCTCATTGCATTTATCCTGGCGCGCAAAGCCGTGCGGTTACACCAACAAGCCTCGCCTTTTATCCAGCCATCCGAGAAACCAACAGAACAACATCTTAAAGTATAAACCATGAACAAACGCTCCTTCTTGAAGAACCTGGGCATGCTTTCGCTGGGAGTACCCGCACTTGCCACATTAGACCAACTGCTGGCAAAAGTCAGTAGTATTCCAGACAATAAACTTGCAATGGATGAAGACTTCTGGAATCAGGTGCGTGGCGGATATAAACTAAAACCCGACTACATTAACCTCGAAAACGGGTACTATTGTTTTCTTCCGCAGGAAACGCTCGAAAATCACATCAACCACATCCGCGAGGTAAACTACCAGGGCTCTTATTACATGCGCACGGTACAGGTTGAGAACAAGCGAAAAACCGCAGCCCGACTTGCCAAACTTGCCGGATGCTCGCCCGAAGAACTGGTGATTACCCGTAACACCACCGAATCGCTTGACCTGATCATCAGCGGGCAGGACTGGAAGCCGGGCGATGAAGCCATTATGGCCGAGCAGGATTACCCGGCCATGCTCAACATGTTTAAGCAGGT
>JAGUUF010000370.1 GCA_020063545.1 Cytophagales bacterium | reverse complement strand
GTTGTATATGTTTTGATAGAAAGCAAAGTAGCTGGTGTGATTGCATTAGCGGATGAAATCAGAAAGGAATCACCTGACGCAATTAACACACTCCGCGCAAATGGCATCAAAACACTTTTGCTCACAGGCGATAACAAAGAAGTGGCCAGGAAGGTGAGTGAATCGCTGGGTATGGATGGCTTTATGGCCGAAGTACTTCCACATCAAAAGCTGGAAAAGATTAAAGAGCTTCAGGCGAAGGGTGAATTTGTTGCCATGACGGGTGATGGCGTGAATGATGCACCTGCACTCGCGCAAGCCAACATCGGCATTGCCGTAGGCTCTGGTTCTGACATTGCTGCCGAAACGGCTGGTATTGTTTTGGTGAACAGCAACCCGAAAGACGTAGTGAATCTTATTTTGTTTGGAAAAGCCACGTACAGGAAAATGATTCAGAACCTTGCGTGGGCAACTGGCTACAATGTGATTGCCCTGCCATTGGCAGCGGGTGTGTTGTACAACTTCGGAGTCATGCTCAGTCCTGCGATGGGTGCCGTATTAATGAGCGTAAGTACCGTGGTTGTTGCTATTAATGCTCGGATGTTGAAGGTGTAAAAAGATCTTAAGTGAAGCACATCCAAATTTTTGAAGACCACGCCACCTTCATTAGTCCAGCTATTCATACGGATCAGCACAAGCACCATGCCCTTGAAATAATTGTCAGTATAGATGGAGTAATAGAAATTGAAGATGCCTTTGGCAACGCCTTAGCTTCACAAGTTGTATTAGTATTACCTGATCAACTCCATCAAACTACAACCACTGGCGAAGCAGCCTTTATTTTTATTGAGCCAGAGTCTGAGCTGGCAAAGACTATGCTCACCACATTTAAGCCCGCTCAATCCGTTCAATCTATTGAAGGCAGAATGTCAGAAGCGGATAGAAAAGTATTTACTTCCGGTAGCATACCCAAAGCGCTGTCAAAAGTAATCAACTCTGTCAACTTGATTGACGACCGCATTCAAAGGGTTACAGACTTTATTCGTTCGCATATAACCACACATGAGTTTAACCTGGAAATGTTGGCCGGGATAGCCTGCCTCTCAACCAGTCGCTTCACTCATTTATTCAAAGATCGGGTCGGTATCCCGATACGTCCTTTCATTCTTTGGTGCCGCATGCGCGTGGCGATTACCTCAGTGCTTGCAGGTATGACACTTACCCAGGCCGCACACGAAGCTGGTTTTTCTGACACCGCCCATCTGAGCCGCACCTTCATGGATATGTTCGGGGTTAACCCCTCTGCGGTTTTGAAATAATAGCCAGTTTATTCAAGCTTAGGCACTTTTTTCTGGGGACTTTGCAAAAAAAATCTTTGCCTATGAAAACAATTTTCCAGTATTCAATATACCCGGTGTTTATGCTGTCTGCTTCTTTCTTAATAATCCGGTTAATGGAAAACGGCACCAATCAATATCTCGCCACCGTGCCTATAATTGCATCATTCGGTTTAGTAGCACTACTGCTCGAACGCTGGTTGCCGTTCGAAAAAAATTGGGTGAACGGAGATGATTGGAACCTCGACTTTACGTATTACGTCATCAATTATCTCATTAAAGTTTCTGCCCAATTTGCACTTATCTGGCTTGCCGTTTGGATACCCTTTCCACAATGGTTCCCTGCTACGTTACCTTTCTGGATGCAGGTATTATTGGCCCTCATCATTATAGACTTCTTTTTGTTCGTTGTTCACTGGCAAAGTCACCGATATGAGTGGTTGTGGAGACTCCATTCTATCCATCACAGTTCAGAACGCCTGTATTTTCTAAATGGCGAAAAACGGCACGCCTTGCATCAGATTCTGGAAGGCGGCCCGGGGATTATATTATGTCTTGCAATAGGTACACCTCAGGCGGTAGTGGTTGCCGCGCTGGCTATTCTTGCCATCAATATGATGATGCAGCACACCAATTTAAATTATAAGGCTGGCGTTCTCAAGAAGTTCTTTTGCGTAGCTGAACTCCATCGTTGGCACCACCGTGCAGATTACAAAGATGCGCAAGTAAATTATGGCGCATGGTTAACTGTATGGGATCATATTTTTAAGACAGCGTACGACAATCCAAAAATTTATGAATCCAAGGGCATTGGTGAAATTGGTGTTAAGGAAGAACCAAATTTTCCCAAATCATACTGGAAACAGTTGTTATTTCCATTCAAGTGAATATGAGGTACTCACTTTCGAAGCAGATCAAATAAGGAGTCGATTATCTTCCGGATTACATTAGTGGCGACTCCTTATTTGATCAGCTTCTTTAAACCTCGTGATATTGAATGCCATTTGATAAACTCCAAGAGCTTTGGAAAGACTTTGATTTTACTATGCTCAACGTTACAGACCATTTCACCACCAAGCCAAAGGTAGGCCTGTTGCGCAACCTTTGTAAAGGGTAATACGAGTGACGATCGTTCTTTTATTTCTACATGGAATCGTCACCCTTGACAAAGGCCGCGCAACAAGCGCAATTGGCGGCTTGTCGGAAAAAATGGTTGGGTGTGTTCTACTTCGTAACCTCGATCAAGCACAACTTGTACATCTCTATCAAGGTCTCCAGGTCGGCACTTTTTTCTGCACTTGGTGAGGGTGAAATAGGGACGAGCATTTCTATATTCCTAGTGTTATGTCGAAATCCTCCCTCTAATATATTATGTCGGTTTCTTACCGGATATTCAAGAGTTTCACCCTCGCTTTGAAAATTAATATTCAGCAGACCCAACGCACCATGGACCTCAGTTCGACTGGTTAGTAAAAGACAATCTATAGAGTCATGTTGATCCAAAATTGAAAAGATGT
>JAGUUF010000347.1 GCA_020063545.1 Cytophagales bacterium | reverse complement strand
ACCTGAAACCATTCTGCTCGACTTCTGGCATGGGCTTAAGGTTACAAACGTGTTAGTAAACGGAAAGACAACTTCATTTCAACACAAGGAAGATGACCTTCTCACGATTGCAACCGACCATGTGAATAAAAAGCCCATAGTAAACAACACGGTACGTGTCTATTACGAAGGCAAACCCGCCATTGCCGAACGCGCCCCATGGACGGGCGGATTTCAGTGGGAGAAAGACAGTAAAGGAAACCCATGGATTGCCATTACCTGCCAGGGTGAAGGCGGAAAAATTTTCTTTCCGTGCAAGGATCATCCCAGCGATGAACCGAACGAAGGTGCCGACCTGATCATTACCGTACCGAAAGGACTAACGGCTGCAGGTCCCGGGTTACTTGTTAAACAATCAACGAAAGGAAACAAAACCGCCTTTCACTGGAAGACCCGCTACACCATCAGCAACTATTGCCTGGTGTTTAATGTAGGCAAGTTTAAAAAAGTCAGCCGCCAGTACACTACCGTTGCCGGTAACACAGTACCCATGGATTACTATGTGCTGGAAGAAAACGAAAGCAAGGCCATGCACCTGCTCGATTTGATGGCCGAAGCCTGCCGCATCCTTGAAAAATACTTTGGTGAATACCCTTGGGCAAAAGAAAAAATCGGCATGTGCGAAACCCCGCACCTGGGCATGGAACATCAATCGCTGATTGCCTACGGAAATAAATACCGGTACGAAAAAATAAACGGCCATGATTTTGACTGGCTGATGGTGCATGAGTTCGGGCACGAGTGGTGGGCCAACAAAGTAACCAACCGCGACTGGGCCCACATGTGGATACAGGAGGGCATCTGCACCTATGCCGATGCCCTGCACATCCGCGAAATTGGCGGTGAAGAAGCCTACAGAAAGCGCATGCAGCGCACGGCCTTTCAAACCCAAAACCTGCTGCCCATTGTTCAGGGTGAAGAAGTAGATTCCGACCAGGCTTATCACAACGATATTTACGGTAAAGGTGCATTCTTTATGCACTCACTGCGGTATATTTTGGGTGATGATCTGTTCTTCCCGACACTCAAAACACTGGCAACCGATCCGCAATACACATACGACAACACCGTGACTACAGACGATGTTGAAAAACTTTTCAGCTCGGCTTATGGCAAAAGCCTTAAGCCGGTGTTTGACCTTTTTTTAAGAACACCCAATAAACTTGAAGTGACGCTGAAACAAACCGGTGAAAGCACCTGGCTGGTTAGGCTGAATAATCTTGATTTCGATTTACCCGCAGCAGTAGTTACCGATGCCGGCAGGCAAACGATTACGCTAACTAAAAAACCGCAAACAATAACCAGCAAAACGCTGCCGGTCATTGATCCGGATGTAAATTATTTGAAGAAGGTGGTTATCGAATAGGCTATCCCTGAAACCCTATTTTCCGATGTGAACCATCGCAAAACGGCTTGTTGTTTGACGCACCACACCGGCAGAATGCCGTGGCATTACTTTTTTTGGTCAATGTGCCTTTGCTGTCCTTCACCACAACGTTGCCATACACCATTAACGGTCCGTTGGGCGTTGGCTCAACGATGGTTTCGGCCTCCACACTTACCTTTTCTTCCGAGGCATCGCGGTTAAGGTAATAGCTAAGGGCACCCGAAGGACATTTTTTTACCTGGTCAATAATTTTATCTGTAGTAGAACCTTCGGGGGTAACCCATGGCCGCTTTTTAGGATCGAACACGGCAGGAAGACCCTTGAAGCAAATCGTGGAATGAATGCACAGGTCAGGCTTCCAGACAATGGTTACCTCTCCGTTGGTGTATTTTTTTGTGATGTCTTTCATTCTTTAAAGTCGTTGGTTGATAGTTATTAGTTGTAGGTAATCTTAAAAAGAGCTAAGAACTAAGAACCAACAACTAACAACAAGGTTTCAATTTCAATCGGGTTGGTAAGCAGCTTATGCACCGGGCACAGTTTGGCAATTTGCATAAGTCGTTGTTTTTGCTCGTCACTTACATTACCGGTTATTTCAATATTCGTTTTGTAACTCGTTTTTCCGTCAAACGCCCCGTTCGAAACGCTTACTTTGATTTGCAGCACATCCATGTTTTTGCGGTTGGCGTACATGCGCAGGGTTATAGCCGTGCAGGAGGCAAGCCCCATACGAACAAAATCACCCGGGCGCGGACCAAGATCCTTTCCGCCAACATCAAGCGGTTCATCGGCAATGATGGTGTGCGTGCGGGCCGTCAGTTCTGTTTTGTACACATCGGTGCCGATGGTTGCCGTGGCGGTTTGGATTTCGTTGGTTTCCATAGGGTAAGGTTAGAATGAATCGTTCCTGACAAACTCCGCCTGCACGTTTCGGATGCGGGGTGCCAGCTCCCGCTGCTTCAGCGGATCGGGAAGTTCGTGAGGATTACCCGGATAACCAATGGCCATGATTACGCCCATCTCAAATGTACCGGGAATGCCGAGCACTGCCCGTGCTTTTTCCTTATCAAACCCGCCCATCTGGTGAACCGTTAAGCCCAATGCCGTTGCCTGGAGCGACAGAAATGCATTGGCCGCCCCCAAATCATATATTGCCGATGCATTTGGCCGGCTGTTGCGCGAAAAGTCTTTTTTTGCAAAACTGACTATCAGCAATGGCGCGTGCTTAACCCACACCTTGTTTCCTTCATTGAGCGTTTCAAAAATGCGGTTCCAGCGCTCGGGTTGATTGCGGGTTGCATAAAGGTATCGCCACGGCTGCTCATTAACGCTTGATGGCGCCCAGCGTGCTGCCTCAAATAAACTTTTTATTTTTTCGGCCTCCACCGGCTTTTCAGCAAAAGCGCGCAGGCTCCTGCGTTTTTGGATAACCTCAAGCACAGGCGCTTCGAACTCCGTTGATGTTGCTATGGGTATTGTTTGTGGTTCCATACGTTATTCTTCAATTAGCACGCCCATTTTACCCATCTGATAATCTCGCATGGCTTCCAGAATTTGCGTTTGGGTGTTCATTACAAATGGCCCGTATGACACTACCTTTTCGTTTAATGGCTCTCCGCTTAACAACAGCACGCGGGTGTCTTCAAGGGCGGTAGCCGTTATTCCCTCTCCATCATTTTTAAAGTGTACAATGTGCAAACCCTCCACCAGGCCAAATCCTTCTACTGACAATTTTCCATCCAGCAAATAGATGAACGCATTATGATTGGCCGGCAATGCGATTGAAATTGTTCCGCCTTTGGTGAACTCCAGCGTGGCCGCATTCACCTCAGCCTGCGATGGTGCCGGGCCTTTAATACCCGAAATCTCGCCTGCAAATACATTGATTTTAACCTTTCCGTCCTGGCTAAGAAATGACGGTACTTCCTCCGCTTTAAGTGGAAAGTACATGGGCTGGTCCATTTTGTTTTTTGAAGGCGTGTTTATCCATAACTGGATGATTTCCTGCCGTCCTCCGATTTGATGGATATCGTGCGGAGGCCGCTCGCTGTGAATGATGCCCATTCCTGCATTCATCCATTGCGCACCACCGGCATAAATGGTGCTGTCGTTGCCACGGCTGTCGCGGTGGTGAACACCTCCTTTGAAAATAAAGGTAACAGGCGAAAACCCGCGGTGCGGGTGCGGGCCAATGCCGGCATCATCGGGATCAACATGTTCCGGGGCCTTCACATCGGCATGATGCAACAAAAGAAACGGATCAATCTGCTCAACCTGGCCGGTGGGCAGGGGTTGCCGCACGGGAAATCCTCCCATGTCAACCAGGTGGGCATACAGCAATCGGGCTACGGATCGGTTTTTCATAATCGGGTGATAAACGTGTTATACAGTCATGGGTACTTCCATTAACAATAATTCAGCATGATCGGTTGCTGAAATCCTGATGCTATCGGTATCCCAAACACCGAAACCATCGCGCTTGTTTAACGGCTGGCTGTT
>JAGUUF010000254.1 GCA_020063545.1 Cytophagales bacterium | reverse complement strand
ACGACATCGGCCTTGACCGCGGCCAGCTGGGCGATGAGCGTATTGTAAAGTTTGAGCGCAGGGGCCCAAAAATTTTAATGGTACAACCCAACTACCGCTTCCGTGCCATCACCAACAATGCCGATGAACAGAAAGCCGTGGAGCAAGCCTTTGCTCAGTCGGTATTGTGGGGCTTTACCGTTTCGGCCGAAGAACCCGGCAAGGTGCTGGTGGATGCCACAGATTTCTACTTTCAGGATGCCCACGATGTTGCCGGCCGGCTGCGCAACATGCAGCAGGGAAACTACACGTTAGATAAAACGCGATCGGCCTTTTACCTGCCCCGTACCAAAAACTTTCCGCAGAACACCGAGGTAGAGGTAACCCTTACGTTCACCGGCCAGGCTACAGGCGGTTACATCCGCAGCGTTACGCCAACACCGGGCAGCGTAACCGTACGCCAGCATCACTCTTTTGTGCAGTTGCCGGATGGAAATTACAAACCGCGCAAATTCGACCCGCGCGCAGGGTATTTCGGTATTTCGTTTTACGATTATGCCACACCCATCCACGAACCCATTGAAAAGCGTTTCATTAACCGCCACCGGCTGGAGAAGAAGGACCCTGCCGCCACCCTCAGCGATCCGGTAAAGCCCATTGTCTATTACCTCGATCGGGGAACACCCGAACCCATCCGTTCGGCCCTGCTGGATGGCGCCCGCTGGTGGAACCAGGCGTTTGAAGCAGCCGGTTACCGAAATGCGTTTATCGTGGAGATGATGCCCGAAGATGCCGACCCGATGGATGTGCGCTACAACGTTATCCAGTGGGTGCACCGCTCTACCCGCGGCTGGTCGTATGGCGCTTCGGTAACCGACCCGCGTACCGGAGAAATCATTAAAGGGCATGTCTCGTTAGGCTCGCTTCGCGTACGCCAGGATTTTTTGATTGCCGAAGGATTGCTGGCGCCTTATGCCGATGGCCGCACCGTTCCGCCTGAGATGCAGCAAATGGCGCTGGCCCGCCTGCGCCAGCTCTCCGCACATGAAGTCGGTCATACGCTGGGCCTGGCCCACAGCTACGCCTCCTCATCCGAAAACCTGGCTTCGGTAATGGATTATCCTCACCCGGTAGTAAAACTTGTTGACGGAAAGATCGATTTGTCCAACGCTTACGATACCAAAATCGGTGCGTGGGATAAAGTTTCTGTCGCCTACGGGTACCAGCATTTTCCAGAGGGTGTGAATGAAGCGGAGGAACTCGAAGAAATTATTCAAAACAGTTTGCGCTCAGGGCTTACGTTTCTGTCTGACCAGGACGCCCGGCCCGAAGGCAGTGCACATCCTTACGCACACCTGTGGGATAACGGCAACGATGCTGCCGATGAACTGAACCGTGTGATGCAAATCCGGGCGGTTGCTCTTAAAAATTTTGGCGAGAAAAACATCCGCGAAGGCGCACCAATGGCTATGCTGGAGGTAACGCTGGTGCCCATGTACTTCTTTCATCGCTACCAGGTGGAGGCGGCATCCAAGATCATCGGGGGGATGAACTACCGTTATGCACTGCGTGGCGATGGCCAGCCGGTAACCGAAATGCTTCCGGCAGCACAGCAGCAAAAAGCCCTGGATGCATTGCTCAACACGGTAACACCACAGTCGCTTGCACTGCCGGCCGAACTTATTAAAAATATTCCTCCGCACCCCAGCGGTTACCCGCGCAGCCGGGAGGTGATCCGAACGCGAACTGACCTGGCATTTGACCCGCTGGCCTATGCCGAAAGCGCTGCCGACATGGTGTTCCGGCTCATCTTCAACCCGCAACGGGCTACCCGGCTGGTGCAGCACAACGCCCTCTATGCACAGCAGCCTTCGCTGGAAAGTGTAATCGACAGGGTGATTACGTCAACCCTTAAAGGTTCCGCGCAATCCGGTTACAACGGCCTGGTGCAGATGACGGTTAACCATGCCGTGGTGAACAACCTGATTGCGTTGAGCAACGATACCAACGCTTCAGCACCGGCACGTGCTGTTGCTTTGCTCAAAACGGATCAATTAAAAAACTGGCTTACTGAAAAAGCGAAAACAACAACAAGCGAAAACTGGAAGGCACACTACGCTTTCCTGTTGAACACCATACAAACATTTAGAGAACATCCGGGCAAGTTCGAAGGTGAAAAATTATTGCCGGCCCCACCCGGCCAACCGATTGGTATGGATTGGGAGCCGTGTGGTTGGGGTAACTGAGAAAGCCCAATAAAAGAATGAAATACGAGGGGTTAATTTATTTTATTTGTTCGATCCTGATTATAGTCGGGATGTTTTTAAAGTTTCACGGCTGGCCACTGGCTCAAATTTTAATTTATACTGCATTTTAATTTATACTGCTTTGGCAGGAGCAGTTGGCTTTCAAACGTGGCTGGTTAGCCGGCTGAAGAAGCGTATAAGGGAATTGGAAAAAGGCAAGTCATCCTACGACTTTGAGTCGTAGGATGACTTTCACTTGTGCTTTTTCTTTTCCTTCAGGGCATCGGTTAGCGTAGCCTGCAGTTTTTTTGCACGCGAACCGCTTACCGGCACAAAGATGTCGGTGAAGTTGTTGAAGTTGGCATTGTCCTTTTCGAAGAACTGAACAATGTAAAAGTCATCCGTCACATCCCACTGGTTAATGTTGGCCAGCGTATAGGTTGCTGCTGATTCCTTCTTGTTTATGCCCCCGTCAATATTGCCTTTAAACACTTTAAAAGTAACATTCACCTTCAGGTTGTTCGATGTGCCTTCGTAATAGTTATAGCCCAGCCCGTAAGCGCGGTTGGGGTAGTTGGTCGGATTATTCGAGGGAAGAAAAACGGCTTCAAAGCCGTTGCCAATCTGGGCCGAGCCGTCAATCAGGATAAAATCATCCGAGCCCGGGGGCTCTTCAATCCACAAAAACAAATCCATATCCACATCACCGGGCTGGTTGCCGCTGGTTACCGCGTCAACATCCCACCGCAACTCCACGCGTAACCCGGGGTTGGCGGCTTCGTCCTTATCCGTAATGGTAATGGTGTGAACACGTTTTCCTCCTACGTTGGCTTTACCGTCAAAATCAGTGATTTCAATAACGATGGTTTCGCTGGGATCGTAAATAAAATCATCGGGCACCGTAAAGGTGATTTCCTTCGTGTCCATGGTAAAGGTGTAATCCGTTCCTTCGGTTGCCGTGCCGCTCAATTCAAGTATAGGAGTTACCCCGCTGGGCAGGGTGGCGCTGAACTGTACTTTTACGGTAGTGCCTTCCGTAACCGTTGAGGTTTCAGTTTTAAAACCGATTGTCGGTGTTTCGTCATCATTGCAACCGGATATAAAAACTACGGAAACCAATGCTGCAATGGCTGCCGTAAAACACGCCCTGTTCATCATAATTCAATCATTTTATGCACCGATGAACGCTAAAGATACGCCAAAAACCAACTGCCCGAAATTTTTTTTGTTCATAAAAAATCCGTTTGCGGGGCAGTGGGCTTTGGTTATGTTTATTCAAAATTTCTTTCACCATGCAAAAACTTGTTTGCCTGTTTCTGTTTACCGTGCTGATTTCAGCGGCTGCTTATTCTCAAAAATCAAAACCAGCACCACCCATACAAAAAAAGCCGCTCACCCACGAGGTGTACGACAACTGGAAAGAAATTACGTACCGGGCGCTCACGCCTGACGGTTCGTTTGCGGTGTACACCATCAATCCGCAGGATGGCGATGGCCGCGTTGTGTTTCATTCGCTTAAAAGTAATGCGCAGGATTCCGTAAAACGCGCGGCAGACATTTCCATTACATGGGACAGCCGGCATGCCGTGTTCAAAATCAAACCGCAAAAGGAACTGGTAAAAGACCTGCGCAGGAAGAAAAAGAAGAAAGAAGACATGCCTAAAGATTCGCTCGGAATTTTTTCATTTAGCAGCAGGAAAACCGAGAAAATCCCGGATGTAAAATCCTATAAGGTTCCTGAAAAGGCCGGGGGTTGGCTGGCATACCAGCTTGAAGTACCAAAAGATGCAAAGCCTGCTGCCCCGCCAAAACCCGATACGGCCAGGAAAAACGAAAAGCCGAAAAAAGTAAAAAAGAACTCCGATGACAACGGCTTCACCCTGGTGCTGCGTAACCTGAACACAAATGCGGAAACGCGTTTTGGTTTTGTTAAAGATTATACGCTCGCCAAATACGGGCAGGGCTTATTGTTTCATTCTACCGGCAACGACTCAACATTAAAACCGGGTGTTTACTGGTACGACCTCAGTGCAAACCAACTCAGCCACCTGCTTGAAACAAAGAGCAAGTACAAGGTAAAGGGGCTATCGGTAAGCGATGACGGTACGCAAACAGCTTTCCTGGTTGATGCCGATACCACCAAAGCATTAATCCGCTATTACAAGTTATACCACTGGAAAAAAGGAAATCCCGCTGCCTTGTTACTTGCTGATGAAAAAACAACGGGCATACCCAGCGATTGGATAGTCAATGAAAATTACACTCCGTCATTTTCGAAAGATGGTTCCAAACTGTTCCTGGGCATTTCACCAAAACCTGTTGTGCAGGATACTACCTTACTAAGCGAGGAAATTGTAAATGTTGAAGTATGGACGTGGAAAGACGATTACATTTACCCGCAGCAGAACCGCAGGCTGGAAGAAGACCGGAGGCGATCCTACACTTCGGTAATTCATCTCGGCAATCCGAACCGCGTTGTACAACTGGCTGGTGAAAAAATGCCCTCTGTTGAAACCGGTGATGAAGGAAATGCAGGTATAGCATTATCACAAAACGAAACGCCTTACCTGGTTATGCGCACCTGGGACACCAACGTGTATAAAGACCTTACGCTTGTAAATGTGAGTGATGGAACAACCCAGGTCATTCAACAAAAAGTAAAGGGCAATGCCCGCCTTTCGCCTAAAGCCCGGTATGTAATCTGGTTCAGCAGTCCGGATACGGCCTGGTTCAGCTATTCGGTTGCCGGCAAAAGCACCGTGAAGCTAACTGAAAACCTGAACGTAAAATTTGCCGATGAAGATGACGACCACCCGGATTACCCGTCATCCTACGGTATGGCAGGCTTTACCGCCAACGATGCCGCACTGCTGGTTTACGATCGGTACGACATCTGGATGTTCGACCCGGAAAACAAAAAGGCACCTGTTAACGTCACCAGAATCGGAAGGCAGGAAAAAACCCGCTTCCGTTATGTGCGCCTCGACCCGGAAGAACGGTTTATTGATACGGAGAAGGAACTCTTCCTCACGGCATTCAACGAAGCCACCAAGCAATCCGGGTTTTACAAACTTTCGCTTAAAGACGGCAAGCTCACCAAACTCATTATGGGCGACTACCGCTTCGGCAACCTGATCAAGGCGCGCCAGGCAAACACATTCGCTTATACGCGTGAAAGCTTCCGGGAATTTCCGGATGTATGGGTAGCGGATGCCTCGTTCGCGGCACCCCGCAAACTTTCAACCGCCAACCCGCAAATGAGCCGCTACTTCTGGGGCACCGTTGAACGCGTGCAGTGGACATCAGCCGATAATATTCCACTTGAAGGACTCCTCTATAAACCTGAGGGCTTCGATCCGAAGAAGAAATACCCGATGCTTGTTTACTTCTATGAAAAATATGCTGACGACATGCACCAGCATTACGCACCGGCTCCTATAAGGTCGTTCATCAACTTTTCGCTTTACGCCAGCAACGGGTACCTGGTTTTTGTTCCCGATGTTGTGTATAAAGTCGGCTACCCGGGCGAGAGCGCCCTTAACTGCATTATGCCGGGCGTTACCGCACTCATCGCCAAAGGATTTGTGGATGAAAAGCGCATCGGCATACAGGGACACAGCTGGGGAGGCTACCAGATTGCCTACATGATTACCCGCACCAACCTGTTCCGCGCAGCCGAGGCGGGCGCGCCCGTGGCCAACATGATCAGCGCCTACGGGGGCATACGCTGGGAAAGCGGCCTGAGCCGGATGTTCCAGTACGAAAAATCGCAAAGCCGTATTGGCGGCACGCTGTGGGAAAAACCCATGCAGTACATTGAAAACTCGCCCATCTTTTTTGCCGACAAAGTGCAAACACCTTTACTGATGATGCACAACGATGCCGATGGAGCGGTGCCCTGGTACCAGGGCATTGAATACTACATGGCACTGCGCAGGCTGGGAAAACCCGTATGGATGCTGAACTACAACGGACAGGGCCACGGGCTTACGCAGCGGCAGGACCGCACCGACTTTGCTAAACGCATGATGCAGTTTTTTGATCACTACCTGAAGGATGCGCCCATGCCCGACTGGATGAAGCGCGGTGTGCCGGCTGTTGAAAAAGGAATCAGGCAGGGGATTGAGTAAACCAAACCGTGCGAAGATTGTTTTAAACTGTATTGTTTATTTGTATGATATTGAATGTAGAATTTAGAATGTAGAATCTTGAATCCATAACCAACTACTATGGCACAAACCAAACTTGGCGAAAACGTGGTGAACACCATCGGCAACCTGCCCGCAGCCGGCTCAGCCGCACCGCCCTTTACGTTAACCGGCAACGATATGAAAGACATAACCCTGAACCAGTTTGCGGGCAAAAATGTAGTCCTCAATATCTTTCCGAGTATTGATACCGGGGTGTGCGCCACTTCGGTGCGCGAATTCAACAAACGGGCCGCTTCGCTTACCGATACAGCCGTGCTCTGCGTTTCAAAAGATTTACCGTTTGCGATGAAGCGCTTCTGCGGGGCCGAAGGAATAAGCAACGTGCTTACCGCCACGGATTTCCGTAACCGCGGGTTTTCGAAAGACTATGGGGTAGAATTGATTGACGGCAACTTTGCCGGGCTGTGCGCCCGTGCCGTTGTGGTTATTGATAAGCAGGGAAAAATAAAATACACCGAACTGGTGCCGGCCATTGGCCAGGAACCGAACTATGACTCTGCGCTGGCAGCCTTATGACCTCAACCCTCTCTCCTGCAGGAGAAGGGTTGTCGAGCCAAGCGAGACGGGGTGTTACTGCCCCACCAAAAACACCGCATTGCTGAACAGCATTTTGCCGTTCTCCCAGAAATTACGGAAGAGGGGATCATCCACAAAATAGACTACCGTGCCCCGGCCTTTATCCTCAACACCCAGCACAAAGGAATTGTCAAGCTTTGCATTGATCTTGAAGCCGGCATAACCCTGGACGGGCTTGGCCTTTCCGCGGATGACGCCCACATTCCAGCCGCCCTGCAGGTAGCTGAAGTAGAGTTCGTTGGTTTTAAGTGTGTAATAGGTGTTGCCTAACCCGAAAGCCAGCGGGTGCGACTTATCCAGCGCCACTTTGTAAATGGCACCGGAAATCAATTTTGAAATCTCTTTTCGTTCAGCTTCTTCGTAGGCCAGCAACGCATCCTTCGCCTGCTCCTCTTTATCTTTTTTCTCCGCTTCTTTCTTTGCATCCTCGCTGGCATACTTTTTCAATGCAAAACCGTTTTTGTCGACAACCGAATTAAGCGCACCCGAAATCAGGATTAGCCTGCCTCCACCCGAAATCCAATCCTGCACTTTCTTCAATGTTTCGTCATCAAAAACCGAATAGCGCCCTTCCGGCACCACCAGCACATCATAATTTTTCAAATCAACCGAGCGGAAATAATCCGTACCGATTTGTGTCAGCGGAAATTTGATCTCCTGCTCAAAGAAATGCCAGATGGCGCCTGCCGAAAGCGATGAAACCTGTTCGCCCACCAGTACGGCCACACGCGGAGGCTTAATATAGTTTACAGAGCCCGATCCGAAATCACTGCCCGACTCCACGAAGCCCGTGGCAGCCGCCAGGTACCTGCGGTTATATTCTTTGGCCAGTGTTTGCACCACGTTATCAAAGTCGGCTACATTCTCATTGTTCCTGCGGGTAACCACCAGCGTACCGGCATCAAAACTTTCACCGTTAACTTTAAAAGCCGAAAGGGACGACCGTAGCTTCACTCCGCGTTTCATCAATGCACATAAAAACTCCACATCGGTAACACTGTTGTACTTAAAAACATACGCGTATGGTTTGCCGTCAGCCGGTTTGGTGTTTGCTTCTTTTGGCTGATACGGTTTACCCGGATTGATCCGCTCGTTCAGTGCATAGCCTTTCAGGCCGTAGGCGTAAAACAAATTCCAGGCGGTGATATCGTACGTAACCGAATCGGGAAGTTTGGAAACCGGTTCAAATAACGTGGTGATCAACCGCGACTTCGGCTGGTAAATGTTTACCACCAGGTCTTCGGTAGTAAGGGTAAAATTCTGTACGGATTGGGTCGAGTAATCATACCCGCGTGTTGCCTTACCGGCTGTGGGATGGCCGTAGCGGATAAGGTGGGCATTGAGTATGGAGGTAAGCCGCCTTACCTTATCGGGATTGTTATCGGCTTTGATGACATACGTTTTGTAAGGCGATGCCGGGTTGTTCAGGTTTTCGCGGAAATACTTTTCAAACTCATCCACCACCCGGTTTGAGTTCATGGCTGTAATCTCTACCGTAGAAAGCCCGGTGGTGTGGTGGTGGGTCAGCCTGTCTTTAAGCGTAAGCGGATCGCCTTCGCGGGTGCGGATGGAGAGCCCGGCCGAACCGCCACCGGCCTGCTCGTAGGTCATGCCGATGGCGCCATTGTAAGTCGGGTAGGTATCGCCATAGCTTGGGTAGTACAGGTCGAAACGTTCCTTGGTAAAGTACAGCCAGCCCTGCTGGTCAAAATACTTCGCGTGGTTCTTACCAATCATCACCTGGAACTCGCGTTGCCAGGGCGTAATCACTTCATGGTAGGGCTCGGCAGCCGGGGCAAAGTAATACGGGCTGTCGTACCCCTGCTCGTGAAAATCAACATGCACGTGGGGCATCCACTGGTTATACACATTTATCCGTTGCTGCGACTCCATTTGCGTAAGCCACGCCCAGTCGCGGTTCAGGTCAAACCAGTAGTGGTTGCTCCGGCCACCGGGCCAGGGTTCGCGGTGTTCTTTTGCTTCGGGATTTGGATTAACAATGCGGTTGCCATACTGATTATAAAAATTTGCGTAACGATCGCGCCCATCGGGGTTGATGCACGGGTCCATAATCACCACGGTATTCTTCAGCCACTCTTTCGACTTCGAATTATTCGGGTCGGCCAGCTCGTATAAAGTTTGCATGGCAGCTTCCATGGAGTTGGCTTCGTTGCCGTGTACATTGTAACTCAGCCACACCATGGAAATTTTAGTTGACGGGCTTCCTTCGGCCATGCCGGCACGCCTCAGGTTATCCTGGCGGATTTGCTCCAGCCGGGCGTAGTTTTCGGGCGAGGCTACGACTACATATACCAGCGGCCGGTGCTCGTATGTTTCACCGTATTGGTGGAAATCAACATTGGGCAGGGCGCTGGCAACATGCTGAAAATATTCCACCACGCGGTGATGGCGGGTAAACCGTTCGCCCAGTTCATAACCCAGAAATTCTTTTGGGCTTAACAGTTTTTGCTGCGCGTAGGAGTTTACGATGCTACACGCGAAAAGCACAAGAGCCGGAAACTTTTTCATTGCAAGAGGATTGAATGAGCAAGTATAGAAAAGATTAAACGTAAAGTTCAGGGGCCTGCTCACTTCTTATGCAGAAGGCGCATAAGCTGGGGCCGGTGGTGGCGGATGTGCTCCCCGAAAAACACCAGTGCCTGCTTTACATCAAGCCGGCCGGCAACCGGGTGTTTGT
>JAGUUF010000291.1 GCA_020063545.1 Cytophagales bacterium | reverse complement strand
CGGTATCCACCTTTAGCAACTGGCTGTACGGTGGCAACCCTGTTACCCGCGGTGCAACTTTTTGATTGCCCTTCGGCACATCCCGTAAATCAATCACTGCCCGGACGGAATCGGTGCGTATTGATTTACCTGCTGAAGCAGGTGCTAAAAAAGTAACGGAGACCTCGCTCTTCTCAATCACTACCCGCAACCGATCCGGAACATTTACAAGGCGCAGCGGGCATGTTTGCGTTACTTCTTCGAGGCCTTCAACCTGAAACGATACGCGTACAACAGGTGGCGTACGGTTGATGTACTCTGACCCCAGAACGACTTCAACCACATCATCGTAGTTGGTTTTTATGCGGTCTTCAGGCAGGGTTAACGCAATAACAGGCGGCAACGTGTTGATAAGGCTTTCGGGGCCTTCCACCATCACAGAATCAGGCACAATGGTAACCGGGCTTACCACCCCGTGGCCGCGCTGAATGTATTTACCGACCGAATCTACCGTTAGTTTTACAATACGTTTAGTCCTCGGGTTAATGTCGAGGTAAATCGTATCGGTTAGCACAAAGTTAATCTGCAAACCATCCAGTTGGGTAGCAAACAGCGGTGGCAAACTTGACCCGACAATTTTTTTTACTTCAGCGGGGCGCTCCAGCGGGATAACGAGGGGCGGCACTTTTAGCCCGGAACTTCTACGGAACAGATCCCACCCGTTACCCGTTACATTCAGTCGAATCTTTTCGGGCAGTTCTTTTACCGGAACAAATTTTTCTTGGTCGTAGTCGAATACGATGTGAAAGCCGATGTTTGCCGCATAATTTTTATTAAGGGCATTGAAAAACCAGAATATCGTGGCGGCAAAAACACACAATAAAATTGCTTTCCAGTTCTTTTTGTTGAATCGAAACAGGTTAAATATCGAGTTTACAAATCCCATCCGGGTTTTTTACTTCTTGTTTGCCGCCCGGCTTGCTTCGAGTGAAATGGCCGACTTGTTAAACCGGATGCGACCGCCTTTTTCAACTTCAAGAATAACCGTATCGCCTTCCAGTTCAGCTACCCTGCCGTGCGCTCCGCCAATGGTAACCACATAGTCGCCTTTTTGGATTTCGTCAATAAACTTCTTTTGCTCCTTTGCTTTTTTCTGCTGCGGCCTGATCATAAAGAAATAAAAGATCAGGATCATTAAGCCCATCATGATGTAGAAACTGTAATTTCCACCCTGGGCGGTTGCTTGAAGAATAATGGCGTTCATGGGTTACATTAAAATTAGGGTGGCAAAGTTATGCCTTAAAAGCAAGCATCCCAAACCCTGCATGAAGAGGATTTGGGATGCTGCTGAGTTGTAACGCTTAACGTTATTTCGTGGGCCCGGATGCCTGATCTTTTGGTGTAACCATGGCTTTGAAACGCAGGGTTGTGGTTTTAGGCCATGTGTTTGCGGTAACGGTAATGGTTTTATTCTGAATGTTGGGCTTGCCGTTGCTGTCAAATTCAGCCTTCACAAAACCTTCACCGCCTACGGGTATCGGATCTTTCGACCACTCCGGCACGGTGCAACCGCAGGAAGGCTGTGCGCTTTGAATAATCAGCGGGGCTTCGCCTGTATTTTTAAACTTGTACGTGTAGGTAACCTTTTGCCCTTCGTTAATGGTGCCGAAGTCATGCTCGGTTTTTTCGAAACTCATTACCGGCAGGGGGCCTTCCGGTTTTTGTTCGGGTTGTGCGTTCTGATCGGTTGGGGTAAAGGTGGGCGATTGACTTCCTTTGCCTCCTTCCAATTGCGACAGGCGGGCTTCCAGGGCAGCAATCTTTTTCTCCGCGTCTTTATCCTTGCAGGCAACTGCCAGGCCTGCTATCGTTAAAAACACTATCCATCTTGTCTTCATAACTTTCAACATTTATTAATTCTTTCCTTTCTTACCTTTAATCTGTCCCAAAAGTTCATCCACGTCTTCCAAAAGTTTTTCGGCTTTCAGTTTGGCATCATCAACCACGCGCTGCCCCTGCGATTTTGCCTCGCTGGTAAGGGGGGTTTCTTTGCCATCAATCAAATCGTTAACCAGGTTCTGGAGCATGGTTCTGTACTTCTCCAGTTGAAACGAAAGTTTTTGGCGCGTATTAACCCCTTTATCGGGTGCATACAAAATACCCAGTATTGCCCCGCTGGCCGCACCAGCCAGAAATGCCAATAATGTATTTCCTCCTCGTTTACTCATACGTCTGTCAAATTTCGCAACTAACCTTTCAGATTACAACGGGTTACTTTACCTGGCCACGAAAAACTGAGTAAAAATACAGCCTTCGGGCACTTTGTAACCGTTGGAGCTACAATTTTAAGCAATTACCGGCATTACTTATTATCGATTAAACCCCGGCCGCTCTTTTTCAGGTTTCCGGCTGATTTCAACTCTTTTGAAATCACATCCAGAATTCCGTTTATGAACTGCCTGCTTTTGGGTGTGCTGTAGTTTTTAGCCAGTTCAATGTACTCGTTTATGGTCACTTTAACGGGTATGCTTGGGAAGCCGGTTAGTTCGGCAAGCGCCATTTCAAGGATAATCCTGTCGGTTAACGGCAGGCGGTCAACTTCCCAGTTCCGGGTGTTTTTGGCGATCCGGGCCCTGAGCTCATCCGGCAGGTTGGCGGCATCGGTAAAGAGGCGCTCAATAAAGTCCCGGTCATCATCCCAGTTAAGCGACAACTCGTGCAGGTGTAACGGCTTGCCGGCTTGCGGTTCGTACGACTTAACGGTTTTTTCCACCATGCCTTTCACGATTTCGCGATCTTCGGCCCATCGTAATATTTCGGATTCGAAGAAATCGTTGATGACGGTTTTGCCGAGGATGATTTTTCTGAACAGGTGGTTTACCAGCTTCTTCTGCTCATCAACCGATGGGCTTTTTTTATCGAGGTAAGCCATGTAGTCAGCGTCCTGTTTTACCACATCGCGCAACCACAGTTTTACCAGGTTGGCACGGGAAGCCCACATGCCTGCTATTGCGGCACTTCGCTCCTTCATCTGCTCGCTTTGCCGAAGGGCTGTAATCCAGGTGTTGTTTAAAAAGTTTTTATGGTTGATCTTCTTATCTTCCGCAGCGGCATCGGCCAGTGCAAGGGCCAGGTTCAATACGGATAAGTAGTGGTCGTAAATGCGCTCAACTTCTTTAACAAGATTGGTTTTAAAATATGAAAAGTCCTTACGTTCGGCCTTCGTATAAAAATCCAACGTTGCGGTTACGGCTTTTTTGATTTTATCGTCCACGTCTGTAGGCAATTCCCCGCCATTTTCAAACGCATTTTTAAAGATGGTTATAGCCTGTGTTTTCTGCTGGCTGAGCAGTTTTTTATCCTGCACCTCCATTGAATTGAGATCGGGGGAGAAAGTTTCTTCCAGGCGGTCGAGGCAGAGCTGAAAATTGGCATCCTTGCATTGCTGTAATGCAAACAGGTTTTGCATTACTTTTATCCGAAGGCTTCTGCGGTTGAGCATGGTTTCAAAGAACAGCCAAAGATACTGGTTGATTTGTATAAAATAAAAAACCCACATTGGTTATGTGGGCTTTCACGGGTTAGCGGGGTATTCGTACCCTGCCTACTTCTTCAATTCGTTTTTCGGCAATTTTTATGGCTGCTTCCTGGGTGTTGATTTTTTCTTTGGATGCCAGGTCAAAGATGGCGAGGCAGGTAGTGTAAATACTTTCGGCTTGTTCAAACACGCGGTTGCGGTTGTAATTGCCGAGGAATTCATTGTATACGTTG
>JAGUUF010000389.1 GCA_020063545.1 Cytophagales bacterium | reverse complement strand
TGCAAGACGTGTGTCCCGATGCCGAAGTTGTTTTTGGCGTAATCCTTGGCACGGGTGTTGGCGGTGGCATTGTTGCAAATGGAAAGGTGCTTAACGGGTTACACGGCATTGCCGGTGAATGGGGGCATAATTTTCTGGATGAATCCGGGGGGCAGTGTTATTGCGGAAAAGCCGGGTGTGTTGAAAAAATTATTGCAGGACCCGCACTTGAAAATTTTTACGCGAGCCTTACCGGATCAAAAAAGAAATTAAAGGACATTTACAACCTTGCCTTAAGCGGCACGGATGATGCCGCACAGCAAACCATCAACCGGCTGACCTATTTTTTTGGTCTTGGCCTGAGCGTTGTCCTGAACATCCTCGACCCCGATGTTGTGGTGATAGGAGGCGGGGTTGGAAACATCGATTCGCTGTATTCGGAGGGTCTCCAATCATTACGTAAGTACTTGTTTAACAACAAGTTAGAGACCAAAGTGCTAAAACCAAAACTGGGTGACAGTGCCGGAGTTTTTGGTGCCGCTTTTTTAGGTCAGGTTTAAAAGAATTGATAATTTTCACGAACGATCATCCATTTACGTGAAACGCATTGCAGTAATTGGCCCGATACCCCGCGATCACATTGTTACCCATAACGGTGAGCTTATTCAGAAATGGGGTTGCGTTGCTCACCCGGTTATTGCGTTGTCGGTGTTAACAGGCGACAAGACCGAGATCATTCCGGTTACACACGTCCGTTCTGTAGATGTTGATAATGTTAAGGAAGTGTTTAAAGGCTACCGCGGAATTAACTTGAATCATATCACCTCGAAACATGATCAGGGCGATATCATCAGCCTTAAGTTTGTTGATGTGAACAATAGGCTTGAACGGCAAACCGGATTTATGGATCCCATTTTGCCGGCCGATATGAAAAAGCTGCTCGCCTGCCAGGTATTTGTGTTTGTTCCCATCAGCGATTATGAAATTTCACTTGACACACTCAAATACCTGAAAGCAAAAAGTAAGGGCCTTATTATTTTCGATGCACACGGCCCCACTACTGCCTGCCTGGTTACGGGCGAGCGTCAGCGCAAATTCTGGATTGACCGCGACCAATGGCTGCCCTATATAGACGTACTGAAAATGAACCTCGAGGAGGCGCAGGCGTCCTGGTTCAAGAAGGAATATGAGTCAACGGATTTTGCCAGTCACGAACCCAACCGCGAAGAATTGCGGGCTTTTGCCCTGCACTGCCTCGACAAAGGAGTAAAGTGCGTGTACATTACCCTCGACTCACGAGGCTGCCTGGTATACTTTCGTGTTCGCAAACGTTTGCAAGAAGAACTGGTGCCGCCAATTAGGGTCAACCATGTGATTGATACAACCGGTTGTGGCGATTCATTTGCCGGTGGCCTGGGCTTCGGCCTGTTGCAAAAATCAACGGATTACATTCGTGCTGCAGGTTTTGCAAATGCACTGGGGGCATTGCGAACCCAGGGAAAAACATTCGGTGTTTTTAAGTCGCTGGCTGAAACGGAAAAAATAATCCGGCAGGGGCATGTAGGTACCGGCTAAATAAATTCGGCAGGCAGGTGAAAATTCTATTCTTCAAAAGCAGTACTTTTAACGTAATCATCGAACCTAAATAATTCAATAGTATGAATTTGAATATTGATGCAGAAAGCCAGAACACCTACGATGCCATTGTTATCGGTTCGGGCATCAGCGGGGGCTGGGCCGCTAAAGAGCTTACCGAGAAAGGACTCAAGGTAATTATGCTGGAGCGCGGCCGTAACATTGAACACATTAAGGATTATGTAAACGCCAATAAGGAACTCTGGGAATTTCCGCACCGCGGCAGGCGAACCCAGCAAATGATAAACGATTACCCGGTGTTGAAGCGCGATTATCCATTAAATGAAACCGTGCTGGATATGTGGGTAAAGGATAAGGAATGTCCGTATACCGAAATAAAACGGTTTGACTGGTATCGCGGCTACCATGTTGGGGGCCGCTCATTGCTGTGGGGCCGGCAAAGTTACCGACTCAACAAATGGGATTTTGAGGCCAATGCAAAAGAAGGTATTGCGGTTGACTGGCCCATTCGTTACGAGGATGTAGCCCCGTGGTACAGCTATGTTGAAAAGTTTGCCGGCATACAGGGAAGCAAAGACGGTCTGGAAGTTCTTCCTGACGGTGAGTTTATGCCGGCCATGGAACTTAACTGCGTTGAAAAGGAAGTGAAAAAGCGGATGAAGGAGCATTACAAGGGCAAACGCCACCTGATTATCGGGCGCAGTGCCAACCTAACCCAGCCGCATTACGACCGGGTAAACTGCCAGTACCGAAATCGCTGCTGGAGAGGATGCCCGTTCGGGGGTTATTTCAGCACTCAATCCGCCACCCTGCCGGCTGCCATGAAAACCGGAAATCTTACCCTGAGGCCGTTTTCCATCGTTACCCGCATTTTGTACGATAAAGACCAAAAGAAAGCAACCGGTGTTGAGGTTCTGGATGCCGAGACCAATCAAACGTATGCGTTCAAGGCCAAAATAGTTTTTCTGTGTGCCTCTGCATTGAACTCAGCCTGGGTGTTGATGAACTCCGCAACCGATATCTGGCCGGATGGTTTGGGCAGCAGCAGCGGTGAGTTGGGCCACAATGTAATGGACCACCATTTTCGCTGCGGAGCCCAGGGAAGGGTGGAGGGTTTCAGCGACAAATATGAATACGGACGAAGGCCAACCGGCATCTATATACCGCGGTTTAGA
>JAGUUF010000111.1 GCA_020063545.1 Cytophagales bacterium | reverse complement strand
GCTACCTAAAAAATTCGATGAAAACTTTTTTACCTTTTGCAATGCCGAAAACCTGAAATCAACTGCGGGCACCCATTTAGCCAAAAGCAAATTTGAAACAACTATTACGGTATGAAGAACCAGAAAATGCGCAACCAGGCTCCAAACCCCGAGTCCGCCAACCGCCATCGAGATTGAAACCGAGTAGGCAATTAATCCACCGGAAATATTTGAAAAGGCCAGCCGTTTAAATTTCATAGACTTGATAAGCAAGCCAACCGATACTGCATTGGCTCCCTGGGCAATGAAGCCGAAGCAAAACAAACGGGCGACAACAACCAACTCCGGCTGATGATAAAAAGAAGCAATAAGCGGGGCACCAAGAAAGAATACAACAGCCATAAAAAAACCCAGGGCCAGGTTAAACCAAAAAATTGTTGAAAGATCCTCGGGCTGTAACTCCTGATTGTGAATTACCGAGTAGCTCAATCCCATCCCGATAATTAATGTTGCCAGGTTTCCCAGCACGGTAAGCATACCGAACAAGCCAAAGTGTTCAGGCAATAGAATCCGGCTCAGGATAACCGTACCTGCAAATACCGTAAGGTACACGACCACCTGTTCGATAATGTTCCATTTTATTCCGCGGATCGCCCGTTCTTTGAAGTCTTCCAAAATTCTTCAGCTTTTTTTCTTTTCTAATGTAAAGTAGGTTCGGAAGCCCAGCCACCGTAACAGGGCGGGAGTCCGTTCTTCAAAAAAATGCCAATGGGCCCCTACGGGAAATACAAGATTTGAGGTGTAATAGTTGACAATACGAAAACCAGATAGCCGAATCCATTGCAACAATTTTGGGAGTAACAGGTAATTTACATAAGGCTGGCCTTCGGTATACGGCTTTCCAATTACTGAACGATAGATGCACCACAACCCGAAAAAATTAAAATAATTGGGGCAGGTTAAGTACAGTATTCCTCCCGGTTTTAACACCCGGTGCAATTCCTGTATGGCCCTGGCGGGATTCGGAACATGTTCGATGGTTTCGCAGGATATTATCCTTTCAAACGTGTTGGCGGGAAATGACAACGCCTGAATATCCTCTTTCTTCCAGGTTATGGCTTTTTGATTACTGAAGCGGATTTTTGCAATCTCAAGGGCATCGGCTGAGTAGTCGCATGCAACTATTTTAAGCGGTGAGGGTTTAAGACCTGCAATATAATTTGAAAGCCCACCGCGCCCGCAGCCAATTTCAAGAACGGTCATGCCCGCAAGGTTTTCCGGTTCAAGCTGTTTCTTTACAAATTTGTGCCAAACCGATTCAACATCATCGTCAAAAGCATATTGACTATGCCACTTATCATATTCCGTTTCCTTTTTAACAAGTTCCATTTTAATCAATAGTCACGCGCTTGAAATGCTGCGCATTTACTTTTCCTATATTTTTGGTAGTAATTTCTTTATTGCTATGCCGGAGCCGATAGATCCATGCCCGAATGAAACCGGGAATCAGGATTTTGTATAACCGCACCAACACTCCGGCAGGAGTTTGCGGCTCCTTGTTGGTTGCCCAAATCTCCTGGTAATCACTCTGGTAAGCATTTAATTCGCCAATAAACTCAAATTCCTTTCGGGCAACAACCATCAGGTATGTCGGGTTTGCATTTTTAAAGACGACCCTTGATTTGACGACTTGCGGATTGGCAACTTCATACCATTCCCGTTCATCGGGTGTAGTCTCCACTGCCAGGTACATCAGCATTACGGTAAAGCCGTGCTTCTGAGAAAAAACCGAATAGAACAATTCAGGGCTAAACTGATACAAGCCATGACCGCATTGATTGTTACAGGGTGTGATGGAAACAAAATGTCCGCCAACACGAAGCAACTCCATGCAATTCTTAACGGCTACCGGAAAATTAAACACATGCTCAAGGGTGCCTCCGTCAAATACAACCGAATACCTGCTTCTAAGGTCAGCGGGCAACGGCTTGTTAAGATCGTAAATCAACGTTGCTTCTTCATAATCAGAGTAGTCCAGGCTATCCACCCGCTTTGCCCCAAGGGCTTCAAAAAAAGGCTCGGCATACCGGGATGAGGCCACTTTATCACAAGTTGCTTTATCAAACAGATTGGCGAGGGTTTTTGGACTAATGTACAATTGCTGGCGGCCAAGCATCAGTGTAGTTGAAAAATCTACCGCCTGGCTACCTACGTGTTTCAGAAATTTTGCGCAATTATTTGTTATCCCCATGTGTTACCTGCTGTCCCGGCATTCTGCTTATAAAGTAAGCCAGGCACAAAATTAAATTACATCGTACCAATAACAAGCCGGTTAAATGTTTACAATCTTATCTGCATTTTTGGGCAAAACTTGTCATGAAAGTACTCTTTCTCATGCCTTATCCAGGGGGGCAGGCTCCCTCCCAGCGCTTTCGGTTTGAGCAATATACTGAGTTGCTGAGCAGGCAAGGGCATATGCTGAAGTTTCAATCGTTTACCTCTCAGGCCGATTGGTTGAGCTTGTATTCAACCAGCAATCCGTTTACCAGGTTCCTCATCATTATCAAAGGTGTAATCAAACGGTTTATTGTTCTTTTCAGCGTTCCTTTTCAGGATTTTATTTTCATTCACCGCGAGGTTACACCGCTTGGTCCTCCTGTTTTTGAATGGATTATTGCCAGGGTTTTTCGAAAGAAGATTATTTATGATTTTGATGATGCGATATGGTTAACCGATAAAGAAGAAAGCAGGCTGGAACAATGGCTGCGCTGGCGAAGTAAGGTAGGGGCCATTTGCCGCTGGAGTTACCGCGTAAGTTGCGGCAACGAATACCTGGCAACATACGCACGGAAATTCAATGCATCGGTGGTGGTTAATCCAACTACAATCGATACCGAAACCCTTCACCACCCGGCCCGCCTTCAACAAGCGAAGCATCCGGAGCAAGTCGTGATCGGCTGGACGGGCTCACACTCAACGATTAAATACCTTAACCAACTGGTGCCGGTACTTAAAAACCTGGAGCAAAAATTTCCGCAGGTTAGTTTTTTGGTCATTGCCAATCGGAACCCGCAACTGCCGCTTCAGCGGTGTGTTTTTTTACCCTGGAGGAAAGAATCGGAGGTGGAGGATCTTGCCCGGATTGCTATTGGCATTATGCCGCTGCCCGATGATGAATGGACCCGCGGGAAGTGCGGATTTAAAGCATTACAATACATGGCACTGGAAATACCCTGCGTGGCTTCACCCGTAGGTGTTAATACCAGGATTATCGAACATGGAAATACCGGCTTACTTGCGGCTACTCCCAACGAATGGAATTCTTGCCTTACTGCATTAATTACCGACAACCAGCTTCGCACAAAGATCGGTAAAGCCGGGAGGAAAAAAGTTAAACAATATTATTCGGTAACATCCAATGCTTCTTTATTCATGTCCTTGTTCGCGTAGAAATGAACATGAATCAGCATCAGAAAATAAAACGGCAGCAAGGGAATTTTGTACCTGGCCAGCGTGCCGAAATTAAATGTGCTTACACCTACCGCAAACGCAAAGGTTAAACTGAACACCAGGCAAAATAAAACCGTGGGATATCGCAGAGCCTTCAGGACAACAGCATGGTTTCGTAAAATCACCCAGCATGTTATCAGCAAAATGGCCAGGCTTTCCAAAGCTGACAGCAGCATCAGCGGGTTCTTTACCTCCCACAAATACGGACGGAACAACGAAACATTAATTGCCTGTGGCAACTTGCTTACCAGGTTACCGAAGGTGCCATCCAGTTCACCAAGGCTATAGGCGCTACCAGCATCCTTGCCAGTATAAAAACCAATGTCATAAGCGGTAATCTGCGCGGTAACGGCCAGCTTATCGATTTCGTAACGGGGGTCGTCTTTGCCCACCAGCACCACGGCATAGTACCCGCTGCCGATGAGCAGGGCGCTGATTACCGGAACCAACATGATTTTAAGCACAACCGAGCGGACACGCGTAAGCCGATGGGCATACATCCACAGCAACAGAGCCGGCAAAAAACACAACAAAATATATTTTTTAACGGAGTAAATAATCCAAACTGAAAACACAAGCAAGAGTATTGTTCTCCAATTACCCCTTCGGTTAATCCATAAATCATGGGCAGCGTATGTTAGCATACCTACGGCCCCGAGGGTAAGGGTATCTTTCAAAATACCGGAACCCCAGAAAATAACCGAAGGCACAAACAAAACTGCCAAAGCCAGTACCCGGTGGGCCTGTGGCAGCGTCCGGTAAAAAGTAATAAACAAAAGCCAGGAACCAATAAAGCTGAAGCAGGCAAATAAAACTGCCGTAGCGGTATAGGATGAAAACGTTAACAAATCAATCCATGCGGCAAAACGGATTACAAAGAGTGCGGAAGAATCGCTGTAAAAGAGAATCCGCTGGGCATATTGAAAAGTGCCCGTAGCATATTCGCCACCGGATGTCAGCAACTTCCACCCGGTTGCCGGGTTTTCCATAAACGCTTCCCAAATCACCCGGCTGCCGTGCGTATGAAAGTTAAATGTGTCTCCACCATCGTAATAAAACTGGTATAAAAAGCCCAATGCAATGGCGCAGAATATCCTTAAGGTAAGTGCCGGAAAGAAATACCTGCGGGTAATGGCATCGGTAACACGTGGCCGTACAAAGTAAGCCACCACATAAACCAGTATGATTACAACAGGGGTTACTACCAAATCGCGAAGTTCCACTTGCTGGTTGTTAGTTGTTGGTTGTTAGTTGATAGATCTAACGCGGGTGTACAAAAATATAAACTTATCAAGCTAACCGAGCACATGCGGAGTATCATTCTTTTCTAACTATTAACGACCATCCAACAACCAACAACCAATAACTAACAACTAACAACCAAATTCAATCCACCTTCTCCATCTTTTTCAGCCTGCGCTTGGCTGTTTTAAAGGCCTCATCTTTACGCTTGGCGCGCTTTTTTACTTCTCTAAAATATTTCTCAGCCTCCTTTTTATTGCCCTGTTTTTCGGCAATTTCTCCCAAAGCAATTAACGAGTACAGGTAATAGCCCGACTCCGGCACATCCAATTCTTCGGCATAGCGAATGCACAACTGGTAATACTTTTTCGCTTCGTCATAATTCCTCCGCGCTTCATAAATCTGCCCCAGGAAGAAAGCGGCATACCGGCCGGTATTGGCTTCATAGCCGGTATAGGCGCTATCAATCCGGCTTAGGATGTTTTTACAAACAGGCTCGGCTTGTGCATACCGGCCCATGCCGTACAGCATCCGGGCATAATACCGGTGAAAAAAGGGGTTGTCAGGATAGGTTTGGTAGAGGTATTCACTAATCTGAAAGGCCCGCAGATCGTCATTCTCATAATTGTTCAAAATGCGCATCAGCCAAACCATCGCTTCGGTGCGCGTATAAAATGCGTTGTACGAAACTTCCTTTAATTGTTCCAGCCCTAATTTTTTGTCGCCCTTCGGAAAGAACCACAATATGGGTTTTAGTGCAGGATAGTTTTCGGGCACCCACACCGAGAAATAGTTGAACAGCGCATCGCCAAACAACAACTCGGGACTCAGTTCTTGCTTTGCCTTACTTACCTCCAGGTAATCCAGCGCATTTTTTCCGGCTGTAGCGGCCTTTCTCCAGTTTTTTCGGAACTCATCAGAATACAACCTGCCCTTAAAGCCATACGCGGCCGACAGGAAAAAAGCAGCTTCGACTTTGTATGGCGGATGCTTTTTAAACAAATTTTCGGCCACCAGTATGGTTGAATCCATATAGGCAAAGAAGGTTTTGTCGTACGTTTCGTTTTTGGTGTTGGGCATAATCTTCCACCACTCAATCATTCCCATTAAAAAATACGGCAGCGGGTGCCACCTGTATTTGTACCGGAGGTACCGGAACTGGGCTTCGGCCTTGTCAAACTTAAAGTTGTATAAATCGTTAAGCGCCTGGGTACACTCCAGTTGAACGCCCAGGTCAGCAATCAAAATAATAGTGGTATCTTTTTTTGCCTGGTATTGTGCCCATGCACCCTTGCCTGCGACTAACCCGGAAAGTGTTAATACAATACTAAAAACCAGAAGCTTTATTTTAGCCATCTTTACTTCTCCTGCCTCTTCGGTATATGCAAACCAATCGCGAAACTAAGTCAATATTTGCGGCCGACAAAAGACTGTTATTTGTCCTGCTGTGCCTGCTTACCGTTTTTCTGCTGTACGTAAAAAAGTCTTTTATTGAAAACGAAACTGCGGCTTTCGAGTTTCTGCAGGATCGCCCCGAAGGCATGGTTTTAAAAGTGCTCAGCACGCTGCAGTTTATTTCCATTCCGCTGGTTTACCTGTGGAAGTTCACGGTAATCGCGTTCGTTATCTGGGTGGGCTGCTTCATGTTCGGCTACCGGGTAACCTATGCCCAGTGCTGGGGCGTGGTTATCGGGGCGGAGTTTATTTTTCTCGTTCCGGAATTGTTGAAGATACTGTACTTCATTTTTATCGTTCCCGACCCGCGGTATTCCGACATCGGTGCGTTTTACCCGCTTTCGCTCATGCATTTTTTCGATTATTACAGTATTGACAAAAAGTGGGCCTATCCACTCAGGGCTTTAAATGCATTTGAAATCATCTATTGGTTTTTGCTGGTAGCCGGTATTCATCATTACGCCCGCAAAGAAAAAAGAACGGTGTGGTTTATCGTGGCGGCATCGTATGTGCTGATTTTCTTTATGTGGCTGCTTTTTTACGTGATTGTTTATAAATAACTGTTACCGAACATTTAAAATCTAAAATACGTAACTTGCCGTACTATGAACGAGCTGATTTTCTATGTTGAGGATTCGCCCGAAGGAGGGTATGAGGCACGTGCTCTTGGTGAAAGCATTTTTACAGAAGCTGATAATCTGGAAGAACTTAAAGCAAACATCAAGGATGCTGTACTGGCTCATTTTGATGAAGGCAAGCATCCCAGAATTATCAGGCTTCACTTCACAAAAGAAGAGTTGATTACATTATGAGAATTCCCCGCAATGTTTCAGCCGGTGAATTAATCAAATCACTCAGTAAAATCGGATATGAAATAAGCAGACAAAAAGGAAGCCATATCCCTCTTACCTGTAATTTTCCAACAACTCACCACATTACAATTACAAATCATAATCCGCTAAAAATCGGTACACTTTCTTCAATCCTCACAGCCATTGCGGGGCATCGGAAGCAAACTAAAGAACTCTTAATCAAGGATTTGTTGGATAGTGTTTGTCTTCACCGTGTTTGAACGAATAATATCAAAATCAGTATTTTCGCCCTTTATTTGAAACCAAAGCCAGGTGGCACTACATTAACCGAACTACGAAACGCATGAATTTCCAAAAAGTCAATAACCTAACAGGCTGGATAGTATTTGCAATTGCCTTAACAGCCTACTGGCTAACCATGGAAGAAACGGCCAGCTACTGGGACTGCGGTGAATTCATCGCTGTATCGTACAAACTGGAAGTGCCCCACCCGCCCGGTGCCCCGCTGTTCCT
>JAGUUF010000059.1 GCA_020063545.1 Cytophagales bacterium | reverse complement strand
GTTGAGTACAAAATTATCGATCAAACATTCCCCTCAACACACACCACACCCGACCCGATACAAGTGAACGAGTTGCTGAAAAAAATGGTTGAAGCCGGCTGCACACACGCCTTTATGGAAGTGAGTTCGCATGCCATCGACCAGGAGCGGATTGCAGGCCTGGAATTTACCGGGGCAATCTTTACCAACATTACACACGATCACCTCGATTACCACAAAACTTTTGAGAATTACATCAAGGCCAAAAAGAAGTTTTTTGATGAGCTGAGTTCACGGGCGTTTGCACTGGTTAATGCCGATGATAAGCGCGGCATGGTGATGCTCCAGAACACCAAAGCCAACCGGAAATCGTACGGCCTCAAAAAGATGGTTGACTTTAAAGGAAAGATCATCAGCAACACGCTCGAAGGCCTGGAAATGGAGATTGACGGAAAAACCGTTTGGTTTAAACTGATTGGCGATTTCAATGCCTACAACCTGCTGGCCGTGTATGCCAGCGCGGTATTGCTGGGCGAATCGTCCGACCAGGTGCTCACCATCTTATCAAACATGACGGGCGCAGCAGGCCGGTTTGAGCTAATCGCTCCGGGTGCAAAGATTACCGCTATTGTTGACTATGCCCATACACCCGATGCACTGAAAAATGTGCTCGAAACCATTAAGCAGTTCCGGTCAGGTAAGGAGCAGGTCATCACCGTAGTAGGTTGTGGCGGCAACCGCGACCGCACCAAACGCCCATTGATGGCATCCATTGCCGTGCGGTTGAGCGATAAAGTGGTGCTCACCTCGGATAACCCGCGCGATGAAGAACCGATGGAAATTATTCGCGAAATGCAAAGCGGAGTAGGTCCTGCCGATGCCCGTAAAACCGTAGTGATTGCCGACAGGGAGGAGGCCATTAAAACTGCCTGCCTCATGGCCAAAGAAAAAGACATTGTACTGGTAGCCGGAAAAGGACACGAAACCTACCAGGAAATTAAAGGAGTAAAATACCCGTTTGACGACCGCGAAGTTGTTGAACGTATGTTAAAACTAATTGTCAATTAGCCAATGGTTTAATATGCCAATGTATTGATTGAAATGAGGAATTACAGTGAAAATATTATTGTTAAAATGACTTTCGAGTTTGCTCTTGAAATAATGGAGTTCAGCGAAATTCTTCGCGATAAGAAACGCTTTGCATTTGCAGACCAGGTGCTGCGCTCTGGCTGTTCCATTGGGGCTAATGTCCGGGAGGCCCAGGGAGCAGAAAGCAAAGCTGATTTTATACACAAAATGAAAATCGCATTTAAAGAGGCTGAAGAAACTGAATATTGGCTGGAGCTATGTGATTTTGGGAGGAGTTATCCAAAGCCGGGTAAACTCTTAATCAAAATTGAAAGTATTCTTAAAGTGTTAAACAAAATAATTTCATCCTCTAAGAAAAGTACTGGAAAGACTAAAATTAATCCATTGGTTAATTGAGAAATTAAGCAATTAAGATGCTGTATTATTTATTTGATTATCTCGACAAGCAATACAACCTCATCGGGGCGGGTGTGTTCCAGTACATCTCGTTCCGTGCAGGCATGGCAGCATTTCTTTCGTTGCTCATCACGATCTTTTTTGGCAAAGGACTTATCGGCTTTCTGCGGAAAAAACAGGTTGGCGAAGAAATCCGCGACTTGGGATTGGAGGGTCAACTTCAGAAAAAGGGCACACCAACCATGGGCGGTCTTATCATTATAGCGGCCATCCTGGTGCCAACACTCTTATTTGCCAAACTCGATAATGTTTATGTGGTACTGCTCATAACCACTACCGTGTGGCTGGGGCTCATCGGGTTTATTGATGATTACATCAAAGTATTTAAAAAAGACAAAGAAGGTCTTGCGGGACGTTTTAAAATTGTAGGACAGATAGTACTTGGCCTTATTGTAGGGTTGACGTTGTTCTTTCATCAAAGCGTAGTTATCCGCGAAGCGAAACCGGTAACAGCACAAAGCCGCCTCTCTGAATCGGTGCAGGATATTAACGTGGATGCCCTCCAGGAAGAAAACGGGGTGCAGTACCGCGAGGTGCGGTCAACCAAAACCACCATTCCATTTCTGAAAAACAACGAATTCGATTATGCATACCTGCTGCCACCTCCGCTTCGAAGCTTTACATGGGTTATTTATGTTGCAGTTGTCATCCTCGTGATCACGGCCGTATCCAACAGTGCCAACCTTACCGATGGGATTGACGGACTCGCGGCAGGTACTTCGGGCATCATTGGCTTAACGCTTGCCATTTTTGCATACCTCTCCGGCCGGGTTGACTTTTCCAGCTACCTCAACATCATGTACATACCCAACCTGAGCGAGCTGGTGATCTTCTGCACAGCGTTTGTCGGGGCCTGCCTCGGTTTTCTTTGGTACAATGCCTATCCCGCACAGGTATTTATGGGCGACACCGGCAGCCTTACACTTGGCGGAATCATCGCAGTAATTGCGCTGGCGGTTCGCAAGGAGCTTTTGATTCCGGTGCTTTGCGGCATTTTCTTTATCGAAAGCCTTTCGGTGATCATCCAGGTGAGTTATTTTAAATACACCCGGAAAAAGTATGGTGAAGGCAGGCGCATTTTACTGATGTCGCCTCTTCACCACCACTACCAGAAATTGAACCTACACGAAGCGAAAATTGTAACGCGGTTCTGGATTGTGG
>JAGUUF010000042.1 GCA_020063545.1 Cytophagales bacterium | reverse complement strand
CGGGTTTAAATCCAAGGCGATTTGCGTTTATTTGCACGCAAATTACAACATGATTCTAAAGATTTTCAAGGCAGTGTGGTTTGTATCCATGCTGGCGGCACTCGCTAACCTGCTGTATGTGTATGCCGGGCTGCCCGAAGACGTAGCGGTTTATGAAGACCAGCTTGACATTTACTATGCCGGCCGCGAGGGCATGTTTTATAGCGCCATGTTTGCGCTGGCAGGACTTAATGTGTTGGTGTACCTGTTCTCGAAATCGCTTACCCCGCGCGAAGATTTCCGCACCTGGCTCCATGGCCTGGTTATCACCTTCAACATCTTTTTCATCATCGGCCTGAGCTTCATCGGCTTGTACAACAGTTCCGAAAAGTTCGACTTCAGCCGCATCGGCTGGGTTATTTACTCCAGCGTTGCACTTATTGCAGGTTGGATAGTAAGCTGGCCGGTGGTTAAACTGCTGAGCAGGCGACATGCTAAACCGATGGTTTGAATTATGTTTGATTTAAATCTGTTAATCAAGTAATTACATAAGAGTGCTTCGCTCATTTTTGTAGTTGAAGATTTATTCAAATGTGATGAACTGATGCAAATTTTAACGTTATTCGGACATCCGATTATTTTTTAATCGTGTCAGGATCATTTTTTAATCTTGCGCACCAAAATCCTGTAGCCAATGAAGCCCGATAAGAACGGTTCCATGTTTGAGTACACCGAAGCCAGCATTAAATCGCTCGACTGGCGCGAGCACATCCGGCTGCGGCCGGGCATGTACATCGGCAAACTGGGCGATGGCTCATCAAAAGACGATGGCATTTATGTGCTGGTAAAGGAGGTTGTGGACAACAGCATTGATGAGCACATGATGGGCTATGGTAAAACCATTGATATAAAGATTACCGACAAAACCGTAACCGTGCGGGATTACGGCCGGGGTATACCACTGGGCAAGGTGGTGGAGGTGGTATCCAAAATCAATACCGGTGCCAAGTACGATTCGGGTGCTTTTCAGAAATCGGTCGGACTTAATGGCGTGGGTACCAAGGCCGTAAACGCGCTCTCCAACTATTTCAAGGTGCAGGCTTTTCGCGATGGTCAAACCAAACTGGCCGAATTTAAAAAGGGCGTGCTCACCAGCGATCCGCGGGTTTCGAAGAGCAATGAACGCAACGGAACCCTGGTAGTATTTGAGCCCGACAGCACCATGTTCAAAAATTACCACTTCATCCCGGAGTACCTGGATGACCTGATGTGGAATTATGCCTTCCTCAATGCCGGCCTCACCATAAACTACAACGGCAAAAAGTTTTACTCCAAAGACGGGCTGCTCGACCTGCTCAGGCAAAAAGCCGACCCGGAGGAAATGCGGTACCCCATCATCCATTTTAAAGGCAATGACATTGAAGTGGCCTTAACACATGGCAACCAGTATGGCGAAGAGTATTACTCGTTTGTAAACGGGCAAAACACCACACAGGGCGGAACACACCTGGCCGCCTTCCGCGAAGGCGTGGTAAAAGCCGTACGCGATTTTTACAAAAAGGATTTTGATGCAGCCGACATTCGTGCCAGTATAATAGCGGCCATTGCCGTGCGCGTGCAGGAACCGGTGTTCGAATCGCAAACTAAAACCAAGCTCGGCTCCATCAACATGGCTCCCGATGGGCCTTCCATACGAAACTATGTAGGCGATTTTGTTGCGAAAGAACTGGAAATTTATCTGCATAAAAATCCTTCCGCTGCCGATGCCATACTGAAACGCATTATGCAGTCGGAACGCGAGCGGAAGGAAATTGCCGGTATTAAAAAGCTGGCCAACGAGCGGGCCAAGAAGGCAAATCTGCATAACCGCAAGCTGCGCGACTGCCGCTATCATTTTGATGACACCAGCGTACGCGCGGGCGAGTCAATGATTTTTATTACCGAAGGCGATTCGGCCAGCGGCTCCATTACCAAATCGCGCGATGTGGAAACACAGGCCGTATTCAGCCTGAGGGGTAAACCGCTTAATTGCTTCGGGCTAACCAAGAAGGTGGTGTACGAAAACGAGGAGTTTAACCTGCTGCAACACGCCCTGAATATTGAAGACGGCCTTGACGGCCTTCGCTACAACAAGGTGATTATTGCCACCGATGCCGATGTGGACGGCATGCACATCCGCCTGCTGCTGATGACGTTTTTCCTGCAGTTTTTCCCCGACCTGGTGAAGGCCGGCCACGTGTACATACTGGAAACCCCGTTGTTCCGCGTGCGCAACAAAAAGGAAACCCTGTACTGCTACAGCGAAGAAGAAAAACAGCAGGCCATAGCCAAACTGGGTGGCAAGCCGGAGATTACCCGCTTCAAGGGCCTGGGCGAAATTTCGCCTGACGAGTTCGGAAAGTTTATTGGCGATGACATCCGGCTGCAGCCGGTTCAGTTGGATAAAGACAGCCACCTGCGCGATGTGCTGGAGTTTTACATGGGCAAGAACACGCCCGACCGCCAGGATTTTATTATTGATAACCTGAGGATTGAGTTGGATAAAGTGGAGGATTTTGAAGAAACACCCGAGACGGCCTGAGCGCAAACGGTTAAACGAATGGTGAATGGGTAAACCGGAAAAACTTGTTATTCCTGACAATCTTAGGCAGGAGGTATATCTAAGTACACAGATGAGAAAATAAAAGCTTATTACGGTTGATTGTACTATGAATAAGATGGACCAACAGGCCGATGGACTACACCTTTCCAGGCCTACAAAAAAGGAGTTAAAACTTCTTGAGGAATTAAAACTTCGTGAGAAAGAAAAGGGAAAGAAGAAGAAGAAATGACCGTTACTGAATTAACTTCGATTGTCAGCGATGCCGTAGTGACAACTCGGATTTAAACGAAAAGCAGAAGAACATAATGAGTAAGAAGAAAATTAAACCGGGGAAAGTAAAAAGTAAACCTGTTGCGGGCACCCAGGAAGGTGCACATACCCAGGCCATTGACGGCCTCTATGAAAACTGGTTTCTTGACTACGCCTCGTATGTAATCCTTGAGCGGGCCGTGCCGCGAATTGAAGACGGCCTCAAGCCTGTACAGCGCAGGATTATGCATTCGCTGAAGGAGATGGATGACGGCCGCTTCAACAAGGTGGCCAACGTTATCGGTAATACCATGCAGTACCATCCGCATGGCGATGCCGCCATTGGCGAGGCCATCGTAAACATCGGCCAGAAGGATCTGCTCATTGAAACCCAGGGCAACTGGGGCGACATCCGCACGGGCGATGGCGCTGCCGCCCCGCGATACATTGAAGCAAGGCTTTCGAAATTTGCGCTCGATGTGGTGTACAACCCCCAAACAACCGAATGGCAATTATCGTACGATGGCCGCAAAAAGGAACCGGTAACCCTGCCCGTTAAATTTCCGCTGCTGCTGGCGCAGGGTGTGGAAGGAATTGCGGTAGGCCTCTCCACCAAAATTCTGCCGCACAACTTCTGCGAACTGATCAAGGCCTCCATTGACGTACTGAAAGGAAAGAGTGCAAAAATTTACCCCGACTTCCCAACAGGCGGTATTGCCGATTTTGCCGAATACGACCAGGGCAAGCGGGGCGGTAAAATCAAGGTGCGTGCAAAAATTGAGATTGCTGATAAAAAAACACTAATAATCAGGGAGATACCTTTTTCTACCACCACTACTTCATTAATTGAGTCTATCGTTAAGGCAAGTGAAAAAGGCCAAATCAAAATCAGACAGGTAATTGATAACACGGCTAAAGACGTTGAAATTCAGATTCACCTCCAGCCCGGTCAATCGCCTGAAATTGCGCTGGATGCCCTGTATGCGTTTACTGATTGCGAAATCAGCATTTCGCCTAATGCCTGTGTAATTGTGGAAGACAAACCCCAGTTTATGGGGGTTAACGAAATCCTGAAATACAATACCCAGCAAACCGTTACGCTGCTGAAGCGCGAACTTGAAATCAGGCGGGGCGAACTAAAGGAAAAAATTCTTTTCTCCTCCCTTGAAAAAATCTTCATCGAAAACCGGATTTACCGCGACATCGAAGAGTGCGAAACCTGGGAAAAAGTGATTGCCACCATCGACAAGGGGCTGAAGCCGCATAAGAAAAAATTCTACCGCGAGATTACCACCGAGGACATCGTTAAGCTTACGGAAATCAAAATCAAACGGATTTCGAAATACGATTCGTTTAAAGCCGATGAACTGCTGCGCGACCTGGAACGGGAGTTAAAAGAAACCGAACACAACCTGAAACACCTTACCGACTTTGCCATTGCGTATTACCAGAATTTGTTAACGAAGTACGGCAAGGGTCGGGAACGCAAAACCGAAATAAAGAGCTTCCAGTCGGTAGCGGCTACCGAAGTGATTGCCATTAACCAGAAGCTGTACGTAAACCGTGCCGATGGGTTTGCCGGCTGGGGTCTGAAACGGGATGAATACGTGTGCGACTGTTCCGAGCTGGATGACATCATTGCCATCCGCAGAGACGGCAAGGCCCTCATCTCCCGCATAAGCGAAAAAGTGTTTATGGGCAAGGATATTATGTACATCGGGGTGTGGAAGAAAGGAGATGACCGCATGGTGTACAACATGATCTACTCGGACGGTAAAACGGGAAAAGGTTTTGTGAAGCGGTTTACCATGCCCGGTGTAATCCGCGATAAAGAATACGATCTGACGCAGGGTAATGCCAACTCGCGGGTACACTACATCAGCGGCAACCCGAATGGCGAAGCCGAAGTGGTTGAGGTTAAACTCTCGCAATCCAGCACGGCACGCAAAAAGGTGTTTGAATTCGATTTTTCGGAATTGGAAATTAAAGGACGCGGAGCAAGGGGCAATACGCTTACCAAATACCCCATCCGCAAAGTGGATTTTGTGCAGGCCGGTACCTCTACCTTAAGCAAACTCGATTTGTGGTACGATGCCGATTCGGGTCGGCTCAACAAGGACAAACGTGGCCGGTACCTGGGCAAGTTTGACGGAACCGATCAACTGATTGCCTTTATGCGAAATGGCTCATATAAAATTACAGGCTACGACCTGAACAACCGGTTTGACCCGGAGAAAACGTTGCGCGTTGAAAAATTTAACCCGAAGAAACCGGTTGCAGCCGTATATGTTGATGGCGATTCGAAGCAGTATATGGTGAAACGGTTTTTAATTGAGACAAGCACGCCCGATAAGGAATTCGGATTTATTTCCGAAGCCATCGGTTCGCGGCTGGTAGTGGCAACATTATCCGATACACCCGAAGTTGATGTGGAGATGATTAAGGGTAAAGGAAAAGATAAAGTTGTTGAACAGGTTAACCTGGAAGACCTGATTGATGTAAAGGGTTGGAAAGCGCTGGGCAACCGGCTGTCGCAGCATAAAGTGTTGAAAGTATCCCTGGTTGAGGAAGGTAACGACACACCCGAACCATGTGAAGCAGTTGATGAAAAGGAGGTAAAGCGCACACCAGCCAAGCCTGCCCGTACTGAAAAAAAAAAGGAACAGTCAACAGCAAAAAGCAAAAAGAAGGAGGCCGTTCAGCAAAGTCTTTTCGCGGAGGCAACAAAAGGACAAAAGCAAAAACCGGCCGGAAAAGGTAAAAAGGCCAAACCCAAAAATCCGGGTAAATCGTTTGGCGTAGGGGAGACGATCGAACTGGAACTGTAAAGCCTATTTACCGGTAATTGGTTTTTGCATTATCTTGCCCGAAACCATTCCCGATGTCCCCTTACCTGGCAGAATTTATCGGCACGCTCATCCTCGTTTTACTGGGCGATGGCGTTGTAGCCGGTGTAATATTGAAAGAATCGAAAGCTGAGCATGCCGGCTGGATGGTTATTGTTACCGGCTGGGGCATTGCCGTTATGCTGGCCATTTATGCCGTGGGCGCAGTTAGCGGTGCGCACATTAATCCGGCAGTTACGCTGGCGCTGGCATCCGTTGGCGCGTTTCCCTGGGAACAACTGCCCGGGTATTGGGCAGCCCAACTCCTTGGCGGTATAGCAGGGGCAGCGCTTGTTTGGCTGCATTATTACCCTCATTGGCAGAAAACGGAAAGTCAGGCCACCAAACTAGCCGTGTTTTGCACGACTCCGGCTATCCGAAACTTGCCTGCTAATTTGTTCAGCGAATTTTTGGGTACGGCCGTTCTTGTTTTCGGCTTGCTTGTTATTGGCGCAAACCGGTTTACCGAAGGATTGAATCCACTCGTTGTCGGATTGCTAATCATTTCCATCGGTGTTAGCCTGGGCGGCACAACCGGCTGGGCGATTAACCCCGCGCGCGATCTCGGCCCGCGCATCGCACATTTCCTTTTACCAATTGCGGGTAAAGGCTCATCCGATTGGTCGTATGCGTGGATACCGGTTATCGGGCCCTTACTTGGCGGACTTGCCGGAGCATTCCTTTATCATTCGTTATTCTGATGAAATACATCATCGCACTCGACCAGGGCACTACCAGTTCACGCGCTGTGCTGGTAAATGAGCAGGCCGCGATTATTGGAATTGTTCAGAAAGAGTTCCGGCAGCTTTTCCCCCAGCCCGGATGGGTTGAACATGACCCCGTTGAAATTCTGAATACCCAGGTAGAGGTGCTTCACGCACTTATCGCACAATCAAAAATTTCACTTCAATCCATTGCAGCCATTGGTATAACCAATCAGCGTGAAACTACGGTGGTTTGGAATAAACACACCGGGCAGCCGGTTTATCATGCGCTGGTGTGGCAGGATAAGCGAACTGCACCGATTTGTGAAGCATTAAAAGAAAAAGGACTTGAGGACTACATCCGTCAAAATACCGGGCTTGTTATTGATTCGTATTTTTCGGCAACTAAAATCAAGTGGATACTGGATGAAGTTTCGGGCGTAAAAGAACAAGCCGCAAAAGGTGAGTTGTTATTCGGCACGATCGATGCGTGGCTTATTTGGAACCTGACCGAAAGAAAGGTTCATGCTACGGATGTTTCGAATGCCTCGCGTACGATGCTGTTCAACATCAGGACATTGAACTGGGATGAAAAACTGCTCAACGAACTTTCAATACCGGCCTCCATGCTGCCCCGGGTAAAGCAGTCATCCGATGATTTTGGCAGCTACCGGATTGATGGTGTTGATATTCCGATCTTCGGGGTTGCTGGCGATCAGCAGGCTGCGTTGTTCGGGCAGGCGTGTTTTGAGCCAGGCATGGCCAAGAACACCTATGGTACCGGTT
>JAGUUF010000205.1 GCA_020063545.1 Cytophagales bacterium | reverse complement strand
GAAGCATTAGCAGGCAAAAAATGGCAAACCAATGATGAATGCGTGTCATAAAAAGTATTATAACAGGTAAAAATACGGAATTTATACGGAATCAAGCGATTACGTAATTGGCCCCGTGTTGGGTGATGTAATAGAAAAGGCGATTTTGCCGATTTTCAGCCGGCTGTTGCCCGAGAATGAACCTGTTCTTCCAGGTCTTCAATGCGTTTAATGTATTCGCGTTCTTTACGGGCCATCTCTTCCTGCGTGGCTGAGAGTTCCTCCATATTCTGCCGCATTTCCTCCTCCTGGGCGCGCATTTCCTCGGCTTGTTGCTGGGTACGCTCCAGCAGCATACGGGTACTCTCGTTAACTTTTACGGTGGATACCGTTGCAGCAATGCTTTCGGCAAATTTTTCCACCAGTTGAATTTCGTGCTCTTCAAGCCGTTTAAAACTTGCCAGTTCCAGCACCCCGTACACTTTTTCGTTGGCTTTTAATGGAACAAGAAGCAGGCAGGTTGGCGTAGCCCCACCTAACCCTGATGTAATATGTACATACGCTTCGGGCAGTTTGGCCAGGAAAATCCGGTCGGCTTCAAGGTAGCACTGCCCCACCATGCCCTGCCCGATTTCCACGCGCTTGGTAATAAATTTTTTGCGCTCAAATGCATACGCAGAAACCAACTCCAGGAATGGGTTATTCTCTTCATCGTCATTCAGCAGAAATAACCCGCCCTGGTTACTGCCGGTGTAGGTAACCACAAACCTGATAAGCTTATCATACATCAAACCTGAATCAGCAGTATCGCGCAGGATTTCGCCAATTTGTGCCAGGCCCTGTGTTGCCCAGTTTCTGCGGGCATCTTCTTCTGCATTGGCTTTGAGTTTATCCCGCATGGCCATTAGCCGGCCGGTTAAACCTGTTTGATCATCTCCGGTAATGGTAATGGAATAATCACCATGGCTAATGGCTTCAATGAATTTAGAAAGTGTTTCAACACGCATCGTTTCTTCGTCCAGCCTTGCACGTAATGTTTGTTCCAGGCTTAACCGATTACTGTAAAAGCGGAAGTATAAACCAATTGCAACAATAAGAATTACTCCAGGCACAACCAGGCTTAGCAAGGCTATGGTTTGCGTGCGTTTTTCAATTGCTTTGGCCTGATCGGTAAAAACCTTGCTAACCTTGATTAGCGATTGGGAGGCAACTTCATAAGATGATTCAACTTCGGTACGATTTATCGCGCCAAGTTGCTTTTGATGCCGGATAACCGAAACCACCTGCTGCACATCATACAGCACATTTTTTACGATTGCTTTTGTATCCTCACCGGGCTCCGGAAAATCTGAACCTGAAATTTTTCCGCCTGCATAAAGGACATCCAAAATTTTAGTGACTTCTGCCAGTACAGGCAGCACTTCTTTCTCTAAATCGCCAGGGCGATTGTTTTCAATTACCCGATAATAATGCAGCCGGCTTTCGGTAATTAACTGACTGGCCCGTGCAATCACGTTGTGATAACCGGATGCCTGCCGGTAACCAGCACGGATATAGCGGGTTGACAGCGCCAGCAACGCGAAAAGGAACAGGCCGCAAACCGCAAGTATGACTGTATTGCGATGGGCTGCACTCCACTTGATTGCTATTTTCATGAATCAATGAATTTATTTCTTGTCAATCAATACTAATTCACCCGACCTGAACTGAACAAAGGGAACCAACTGGTTATCGCGTGCATGCTGAAAATCGTAACCCTCGGTAAGGTAGCCGGCAAACTTTTGCCTGCCGAAGGCATCCTGAAAATACACCCCGTACTTGTGCAGGGCATTACCAATAAACAACATGAAATCATAACCCAGTTTAGCATAATCAGAATAAGGATTAGCGGTTGACACCCTTCCATGCGTACGAATAAATTTCCGTTGAAAGGCCTTGTAAGCCGGGTTGGTTACTGCTGTATAATTTGATGCAAACAACACAATACCCAGTTGCTGGTATTTATCGAAATCCACCGCAGTTTGGTCCAGCCATGCCTCCGAACCTAAAATGGTTACTGAATCTTTCCGTGTTTCAACACTGCTGATCACCTTCGTATAAATGAGCGGATCATCGGAGGCGACAAAAATGCAGCCCAGGCTGTCTTTCGGTAAGCTGAATTGTTTCGGATACTTGAATTCATCAAATTCAGTTGGCGTTGCCAGGATGGACATAATTTTACCCGATTCGGCACGGCTAACCCGCTCAATCTGCATAATATTGAGGTTAGTGGAGGCCGCCCGCTTCAGAAAACTCATGGCCAGTACCGAATCGCGCCTGGTTTCGCCAAAAAAAACTATGCACTTTTTGTTGCGCTTATAGGAGTCGAGAAATTCAGCCGAGTTGGCGCCCAGCGATTCGAGGGAAGGCTGGAAGAGATACCCGTACGGATTGTCCCGCACTAAATCAAAATTGTTGGAAACAGGATTGAACAGGTTTATGCGGTTGGTGCGCGAAAAATCCTGAACAGGTTTATTCTCTTCCTGGAACAACGGGCCAACAATCAGATCGGTATTGCGCAATTCATCCTGCTTAAGAATCTCCCTGATTTTATCCGGGTTACGCTCGGTATCATACGCCCGAAGGCTAATCTTTATGCCTTGTGTTGCCAAAGTATCAACAGCCAGTTTCATGCCCTCGTATAAATCAAGCACAAACTGATTGCGCTTTCGGGTAGGTGCCGGTTCAAGCGATGGAATAAGAAAAGGGAAGAGTACCGATACGCTATACACGTCTTTAAAAACCGTTGGTGGCGTCTCCTCCACAAAATCCGACTTCCTGAGTTTAAACTTTACAATAAGTTTATCCAGTAAGGCCTGGTCGCTGGGTAACGTTGATTTTGCAATAACCCGGGCAAGCTTTTCACCGATTACCTCATCGTTCGGATAGTTTTCATGCATCCGCTTCAGCGCTTCAGCATCGGTTACAGAAGCAAGGTAACTGCGCTTAAGCGCTGCTGCTTCTTTCGTAAGTTTTCCGGCTTTAATCTGCGCAAGCGCCTGCAGCGCCTGGAAGTAATCGCTGCCGTCAAAATGGATTTTGGCCAGCCACAGGTTTACTTCATCGAGCTGATCCCAATTGGGATAAAGGGTTTTAACCTGTACGAGCATATCCTTTGCCACCGACCGGTATCCCTGGTGATAAGAACTGAGTGCATAAAAAAAGGAAGCGTATTCTGAAAACGGATTGCCGGCATCGTATTGAATAAGGGGTTTAAAAGATTCCATCGCCAGGTTGTACTTCCCTTCTTTGTAGAAGGCCTTTGCGCTGGCATACTGCTGCTGGTAATTACCCTGTGCAAGCACCTGCATGGTTATACCAACCGATGCCATTAAAAAGAGTATGATTAATCGTGCTGCCATATCCCTGTTTACTCCCACTCAATGGTTGCAGGTGGTTTTGAACTAATATCGTACACCACACGGTTTACTCCTTTTACTTTATTAATGATGTCGCTTGATACATCGGCCAGAAAAGCATACGGCAAATGCACCCAATCGGCAGTCATGCCATCGGTGCTGGTTACCGCACGCAACGCCACCACCTGTTCATAGGTGCGCTCATCGCCCATTACGCCTACCGACTGCACCGGAAGCAGCACGGCACCCGCCTGCCACACTGATTCATACAGGCTGTGCTGCTTCAGGGCATTGATAAAAATAGCGTCAACATCCTGAAGTATTTTCACTTTCGCTTCGGTTATTTCGCCCAGGATGCGGATGCCAAGGCCAGGGCCGGGAAACGGATGCCTGCCCAGGATAGCCGGATCAATGCCCAGTGTTTTACCAACCATTCGCACTTCATCTTTAAACAGGGTGTTCAGCGGCTCAACCACCTGCAATTTCATGGTTTCGGGTAAACCGCCAACGTTGTGGTGCGATTTGATTGTTGCCGAAGGACCCTTTACCGAAACCGATTCAATCACATCGGGATAGATAGTGCCCTGGCCCAGCCACTTCACATCTTTTATTGCGTGTGCTTCGTCATCAAAAACATCGATAAAGGTTTTACCAATAGCTTTGCGTTTGGCTTCGGGGTCGCTCAATCCTTTTAATGCAGTATAAAACTTCTGCCGGGCATCAACACCTTTAATATTCAGGCCCATGCCTTCGTACGACTGAAGCACCTGACTGAACTCGTTTTTTCTCAGCAACCCATTATCAACGAAAATGCAATGCAGGTTTTTACCTATAGCCCGGTGGATTAACGTAGCGGCCACGGTTGAATCAACCCCTCCGGAGAGTGCCATTACCACCTGGTCGTTTCCAAGTTTTTTCTTCAAATCGGCAACGGTAGTTTCCACAAACTGATCGGGTGTCCAATCCTGCGAGCAACCGCAAATGTGTACCACAAAATTCCGAAGCAGGTTCTTGCCTTCAATGGTATGGGTCACTTCGGGGTGAAACTGTATGCCATAGATTTTCTTTCCCGTTACCCGGTAGGCCGCAACCTTAACCGATGGTGTGCTGGCGATGATCTGAAAGGTATCGGGAACCTGGGCAATCGTATCGGCATGCGACATCCACACCTGGGTATCCAGTGAAATTTCTTTGAGCAACTCACTGTGGTGGTCAACCGTGGTAAGCCGTGCCCGGCCGTATTCGCGGGCATGCGAAGGCAGCACACTTCCCTTATTTTTATGGGCAATAAGTTGTGCGCCATAGCACACACCCAGTATTGGAAGATTGCCAAACAGGTTAAGGTCAACATCGGGGGAGCCGGCATCGCGAACCGAGCATGGGCTGCCCGACAGGATAATGCCTTTAATGTTACCGGTAAGTGGCGGAATTTTGTTAAAGGGATGGATTTCGCAATACACGTTAAGTTCCCTCACCCTACGGGCAATTAACTGGGTGTACTGGGAACCGAAATCAAGAATCAGTACCTGCTCTGGCATGTGCAAAAATAGCAGGGCAACATCGCCTGCCAAAGGTCATTCAATTGAATTATTGCAACCGGTTAATCCTCAACCTTGTAGCAAAACTCCATCAGGTAACCGGTAGCTTCGTCAATACCGGCATAAAAAGCTTTGTTCAGAAAACGGCATCCTTCATCGGTTTTTCCCAACTCGACCAGGGTAATTCCTTTATAAAATTGCAACTGAGGACTCCCGGGCTCAAGGCGCAGGGCAAGGTCTATGTAAGTCAGGGCCAGCGAAAAGGCCCCCTGTTCAACGCAAAGCATGCCGGCATACTGGTAAGCTGGCACATAGCCCCCGTTCAGTTCAATGGCCCTGTTAAAACAACGCAGTGCTTCATCAGCATCATCAAGGTAATACCAGGAAAGGCCGAGGTATAATTCAACCTCCTCATCGTTTTGGATTTCCTGTACCTTCAGCAAATCGGCCTGTGCCTTTTCATATTCACCTGTTTCGAGCAACACCCCGGCACGCCATTTTAAAAGATCAATATTCCATGGATCAACGGCCAAAACCTCGTTGATATCGGCCAGTTGCTTTTCAGGATTGCGGAGTTCGCGGTAAATGAATGCCCGCAACAAGCGCGCCTGGTGAAAATCCGGGTTCTTCGGTATAAAAAAATTCAAATCGGAAAGAGCGAGGTCAAACTCCTGAAGGTAAAAAAGACAAACTGCCCGCTTGTACCGGGTTACGGCAGGGCCGGTGTACTTTGCTTTTCGTTGAAGGCTTATTACCTTATTATATTTACCAATTGCCTGAACAAACTGCTGATTATTGAGGAGTGTGTCTGCTTCCGTTTCAAGTGCACTCCACTTTTGCTGGGCAAATACACCGGATGCGATAAGCATCAAAAAGAATAACGCAGGTATCCGCATCATCAGCCCTTGTTACGTTCGCGTTTCCGGTCGTTTTCTTTCAGCAGGATTTTGCGCAACCTGATGGATTTCGGGGTTACTTCAACGTACTCATCCGACTGGATGTATTCCAGCGCTTCTTCGAGGGAGAATTTAACGGGCGGTGCTATTTTCATTTTCTCGTCAGCTCCGGAGGCGCGGATGTTGGTTAGTTTTTTGGTTTTGGTAACGTTCACCACCAGGTCGCCCGCCCGGCTGTGTTCGCCAATCACCTGGCCTTCGTAAACAGGCTCACCCGGCTCAATGAAAAATTTACCGCGGTCCTGCAGGTTATGCAAGCTGTATGGTATGGCCTCGCCCTCTTCCATTACAATCAGCGAACCGTTAATGCGGCCCGGTATCTCGCCTTTGTACGGCTGATATTCCTTGTAACGGTGCGTAACAATGGCTTCGCCTGCCGTAACATTCAATAAATAATTTCGCAAACCGATGATACCGCGCGAAGGAATGACAAACTTCAGAATCATCCGGTCACCTTTGGGTTCCATGTTGGTCATTTCGCCTTTGCGGATGGAAACCGTTTCAATGGCTTTGCCGGCATCGGCTTCAGGCAGGTCAATGGTCAGTTCTTCTACTGGTTCGCACCGTTCGCCATTTATCTCTTTAAAAATAACCTGGGGCTGGCCTATCTGCAGTTCATAGCCTTCGCGCCTCATGGTTTCGATAAGCACTGACAGGTGTAATACACCCCGGCCATACACAATGAAGCTGTCGGCCGAGCCGGAATCGCCAACACGAAGGGCGAGGTTTTTTTCAAGCTCGCGATCGAGGCGTTCTTTGATGTGGCGTGATGTAACGAACTTCCCTTCCTTGCCAAAGAAAGGCGAATTGTTAATAGTAAAGAGCATACTCATGGTCGGCTCATCAATCGCAATGGATTTCATTGCCTCGGGTTTTTCGGGGTCGGCAACGGTATCGCCAATTTCAAAACCCTCAAGCCCCACCATGGCACAGATCTCACCCGACTTCACCTCCTCTACCTTCTGCTTTTCAAATCCTTCGAACACATATAAATCTTTGATGCGCGTTTTTACTACCACCTTGCTGTCGCGTTTCACCAAGGCTACCGGCTGGCCGCTTTTCAAAACACCGCGGTGCATCCGCCCAATGGCCACCCGCCCGATATACGATGAGTATTCCAATGAAGTGATTAATGACTGCGTGGTGCCCTCTTCAACCTTTGGCGCAGGGATGTAGTTAATGATGCCTTCGAGCAGCGGTGTAATATCGGTTGTCGGTTTTTTCCAATCTGTACTCATCCAGCCTTGCTTGGCCGAACCGTAATACGTTGGAAAGTTAAGTTGATCTTCGGTGGCATCCAGGGCAAACATCAGGTCAAATACCTGTTCATGCACTTCATCAGGCGTACAGTTCTTTTTGTCAACCTTGTTGATTACAACAATCGGCTTCAAGCCCAGTTGCAGTGCCTTTTGCAGCACAAACCTTGTTTGCGGCATGGGGCCTTCGAAGGCATCAACCAGTAACAAACAGCCATCGGCCATATTGAGAACACGTTCAACTTCACCACCAAAATCGCTGTGGCCGGGTGTATCAATAATGTTGATTTTATAATCCTTATACCGTACCGACACATTTTTTGCCAGGATGGTTATACCGCGTTCGCGCTCCAACGGGTTGCTGTCCATAATGAGTTCGCCCGGGTTTTCGTGATCTTTAAAAAGGTGACCGGCATGCAGCATTTTATCCACCAGCGTTGTTTTGCCGTGGTCAACGTGGGCAATAATGGCAATGTTTCTGATCTTGTTTACGTCCATAAATCCTCCAAATCCGCTTAAAAAGTTAGTTCCTGCTTAATTAAGGGCGCAAAGATAACCAATAAGCACGAAGAAAGTACCCGCGCGCGGGAAGAAGCCGTTTAAAACCCGAACTGATTAGTAAGCAGTTGGCTTTTTATCAAACCTGTAAAGGATCCGATTTCGATATATGATTTTTCGCTTAAGCTGAACCCGGTAGCTGTATTGCTTTCAGGGTCAACAATCCAGTACTCACTTACACCAAATCGCTCGTAGAGATCTTTTTTGGTTTTGGTGTCATGGCCTGAATTACCAGGTGAGAGGATTTCAATAATCAAATCCGGTACACCGTGAAAACCATTTGGCTTAATTGCCGAAAGTTTCGATTTGGATATAAACACCAAGTCAGGTTCTACCACGTTAGTTGTTTCATCCAGATAAATATCATAAGGAGCAAAAAAGACTTCACCTAAATCATTTTGTTCAACAAACTCCGCTATTCGCAGGTATAATTTTCCGAGAATACGCTGATGCCTGGTGTTTGGTGAGGGTGACATAAACAATGAACCGTTAATAACTTCGGCCAACGTGCCTTCAGGAAGCATGTGGTAAAGTTCCATGATGGTTTTCGGCCGCTGTACAAGTCTCTCCGTAAACATGCTTAAAGTTACAAAAATTCTACCCACTCATCCTCAGGAAAGTACCCATCGGCAAATCGCGGTTGTGTTTCGATTTCAGGTAAAACTCGCCCCACTCAAAGGCCACGTTCTCAAAATGGGTTTTAGCAACATTTAACCCAACCAGCGAAGAAAGCCCAACGGCATACATGTTGAGAATGAAGAAACAATTTTTCCTTTCCAGCAACGCGCTGCTTAACCGTACCAACTCGTTGAGTTGTTCCTGCAGGGTCCACTTTTCTCCTTCCGGTCCGCGGCCATAGGGTGGCGGGTCCATAATAATACCATTGTACTTGTTGCCCCGTTTTACTTCGCGTTTAACAAACTTAAATGCATCTTCATACACCCACCGGATGTCGCTCAGGTTATTCAGTTGCATGTTCTGGTTGGCCCAGTTAAGTCCGGGCCGTGAAGCATCAACGTGGGTTACTTCGGCACCGGCCATGCGGGCCACTACCGATGCTGCCCCGGTGTAGGCAAACAAATTAAGCACCCGCGCGCTGGGCAACTTCCAGGACGTGAGGGTATCGTAAATGAAATTCCAGTTTGACCCTTGTTCAGGAAAAACACCCACATGACCAAACCCGGTAAGCGCAAGGCGCAGGCTAATGTTAAAGTGGTTGTACTTGTATTGAACCTGCCAGCTTTCGGGGATGGGTTTGATTTTCTTCCACCCGCCTTTAACCTCATCGGTAAACCGGAACCGATCTTTCTGTTCCCGGTCGAACCGGGCATGGGCATGCACTGTCCAATCTTTATTCGACAACACCTTACTCCATATGGCCTGTGGTTCGGGCCGGATAAGCACGAACTTACCGAACCGCTCAAGCTTTTCGCCATCGCCTGAGTCAATCAATTCGTAGTCAGTCCAGGAGGAAGGATGCAGAAGTTTTGGGTTCAAGGTTTACGGATTCGGGTTTATTTACCAACTTTCCGAAAGTTAAAAACTTTATCAAGGCCGGATGAAATCGGGCGACCTTATTTCCAGTACCCACAATCCTAAAATAAAGAGCTTGCTTGCCCTGGAGAAACCGCGTGAGCGCAGAAAGCAGCAATTGTTTGTTATTGAGGGAAAGAAGGAAATTGCACTCGCGCTTGAGGCCGGGTATAAAATCGGTAACCTGTTTTTTTGTGACGAAATAATTTCGCTCAACGAACTTCGGGTACTCGGATTATCCGACCGGT
>JAGUUF010000119.1 GCA_020063545.1 Cytophagales bacterium | reverse complement strand
CGAGCCAATGAAATTTATCCCAGTGGATGGGGAGTCATTCAAGGATGGCTCCAGCAGAACCAATAGTCTTGAGGCGATTGAAATTGCAAAATGGTTACAACTCAATAGCAATAGAATAGTGAACAACCACCAAGATCGCGAAAATGCGGAGGCTTTGAGGGAGAATAGAAAACCAAAAATTGTAACGCTTTCAGAAATAGTTGGAATCATAACTCCATTCAAGGGCCAGAAGTTGATGATAAAATCTGCTCTCAAAAAGAATAGCATTGATACCAGCGGACTTACCATTGGTACGGTGCATGCCTTGCAGGGAGCTGAGCGCCCAATAATTTTGTTTTCGTCTGTCTATGGGAAGAATAACATGGGCGGAGGTTATTTCTTTGACAAGGGTGTAAACATGCTTAATGTTGCCGTATCGCGGGCGAAGGAGAATTTCATTGTCTTTGGATGTCCGGAAGTCTTTCAAGGTAGCAATGGCACCCCGTCATCGTTATTGTATAAGCATATTGAAAGGGTGGAAAACATTTTGGTCTAACGGCAGGACATTAACTATGAACGACTATGGCTATCTATGGAGCAGGATCTAATTGGAGTGGCGATGAGATGAAGGAAAGTTTTTTCGAGGAAGGAAGATTTATCATTGGCTGGAATGATGCGAGCGCTAAGGACTTATATGAAGCGGTTTCGTTACTTAAGGTTGGCGATATACTGTATCTAAAGGCAAACCAACCCGGTTCACGAACCATTCGGGTAAAGGGGGTGGGCGTTGTTGAAAAAAGCTTCATACAATCCTTGATCGATGAGGGGCTTTCTCATGAGGTTATTTCCAATTGGAGTAACTTCTACATTCGGATAAAGTGGGTGGTGCGTGACGAATTTTTTATTGAAATTCCTGAAGACGAGGGGAAACTCACAAACATCAGGGCGGCTACTTTCTACGAAGAAAATCTTCCATTTGTTCAAACAAGAATTCTTGAGAAGTTGTTCCGCTAACTTTTTTGCAATCTGGTCAATACTACTCTCAACTTTTTTTGTGGTTAAGTATTTCTGAATTTTTTAAAAGAAATTCAAACTGCGGACTATGTATTGACTGCGCCCCGGTCACTTTGTAATTGTTATAACCCATAGCAAACATTCAGGACCGGATACTTCGGAGGCATCCGATGAGAATTTCTTCATACGTTTAGGTTAAGGAAATAGTCCGGTGCCTGTTTGTTGTAGTTTGGGTACATGAAACGCCTTTCTACCAACATGATCGATCCCGAAAAGCTGCCTAAACTAATCGAACGAATGCAACACCTTGTTACGTACCTAAATGAAAGAAACGATCTGGCCGTTCATCAACAACTAAATCAATCCTTCTATATGCAGAAGATAGAAGAATTAAAAATGCTCACAACAAAGTTTGATGAAATCAAAAAAAGTCTTGATACCCTGGCGAGCGGGATCGAAGAGAAATACAACTTATGCTTTGAGCAATGGCGTAAGGATGCGCGCTGGCTAAACTCATATAAATTGAATAAAAGGAGAAAATCAATTCTTTAAGCCCTATCAATATATTGGATCATAGAAACGAGCATGTTTCTCACAGACTCTTTTGTGCCGGCTTCTGTGCTGTAAAATTTTGACCTAAAGCTGCCATAAGAGATCGTTTCGGAACGTTTTGTTATTACGTATTTCACAAGAAAGTGAAGCACCTGGCTTAAATTGTTGTTGATGATAAATTTTGTTTCCATGAAAATCCTGAGCAGGTAAGCCAGTTGTGAAACGGAAGCCTCAAATTTGAGTTTGAAACCTGGCAGAAACGAGTCTGGCGATCTGTCAGATGAACTATTGCTTAGTTGTTGCAGTCTTTCCTGGTAGTCAATTTCTTCTGCAATGTAAATGTTCAGTTGATCCTTCAGAGGACTGCCGTTCTGGTTATACCGTATTCCCGGTTTCACTTGCGATTGATTGATCTTCTTCAAAACAAAAGACAAGGTCTCGATCTTTTCCGCCCGGGTTTCTGATTGATCAAGCAGAGAAGAAATATAGTGAGCATGATAGGTGAGCACTTTCACAGAGTTATAATTCAGGTAGTACATCACTTGCCGAAGTTCATCATCCCAATCCTGAATTTCGCTTTCTCTTTCAATTAACCGGAATAACTCCTTTTGCACTTCCTTTGCGTACATTACTTTCCGATAGGTAATTCCCTGATCCAGTTTGCTGTCCACAACTTTTTTAAGTATGTGCAGCAAGAGGTCAATCAAGCGTTGGTCTGTTTGCTTTGCACCAAAAGCTTTTTGAATCCTTCTGATATTGGTTCTTGCATCCTTTCGGGCCATATCGATGTACCCCTCAGGTGCCTTAGCATCCTGATCAAAATATTTCGCAAAGTGCCGCTCAACGAACAAGAGGAGTTCTTCCAATCCTGCATAGAACACTTCGTAGAACATTTTACGCTTCTGATCCGCTGGACTTTCAGTGTGGATGAACAATGCCGCTTTATCCATCAACCGGATCAGTGCTTGTTGGTGGTATTGAATGTACCGTTCCAGGTGGCGCTCATCTTCGAAACTGAATACTTCGTGAACGAATGTTTGCTTTATTCTTTCGATCTCGTTTCCCACAGCATCCTTCAGGACATTATGTTGCTTCTCATCACGGATTGTTTGATCTCCGGACGAAATGAGTTTTTCCAACTCCTGCAATTCATATCTGACACCTGGGTGCATGGCCTGTAAGACCGGTTGGATGAGCCGGTAATTTTAATCATATTGATACTTTATATCCTTTGCGTTAGTTTAGTACTTTATAAACTTGAACACCCGTTTCCAACAGCCCTGTACTTATTTTTTTTCTGGGCGATAAATGCCACATCAAGCGAGTGTTCAATTGAACGCAACGCTGTTTGCTTGTCCTGAATCTTGTAAAGAGTCGCAGTAAAATTACACCTTAACAATTGAGGGTTATTTACTTCAATTTGGATATGATATTTTTTCTCAAGCATTTTGATTACTTCGTTCATTCCTGTGTCATTAAATTGCGCTCCAACCGGATTTCTAAACCAGGTTTGCCTGAGCAGTAGAAAGAAAAGAACTATAAGAGCGACAACGATGCAAACGTAGAAGATGGAGAGAATTCGCTTTTTCCTTCGGGATCGCTGTTGAATGCGTTGCCGGATTTTCTCAAAACCATTTTCATCTTGCTCTGTGTCCGAAGGTAATGGAGAATTTTCCCAAAGCAATTTGATATCCTCGAACTCTTCCCGGTTGGCTTCGCTTTTAGCGATCCATTCATCCAATTCCTGTTTTTCGCTTTGGCTGGCTTCTCCAGACAGGAATCTGTAAATAAGTGCTACTCTGTCCATAGTGATGGCTCTCTATATTATTTACTCTGAGATCAGACCCGATTTCCTATGCTCCGGCTACAATATTTTTAGGGTTTGGCCTGCAGGCGCCTGCGGAGCCGTTTTTTTGCGCTCGTCAGGCTCCTTTCTACGGCCTTTATGCCCACACCAAGCCGAGCCGAGATTTCTTCATTATCCAATTCGTCCTCAATTTTCATCATCAGGCATTCGCGTTCTCTCTTGGGGAACCGTGCTATTATGCCGAGGATTTCCTGCGTTACCTCAATCTGGATGATCCTTGATTCTATTGAGTCTTGCGCCAGGTCATAGGTATGGCCGTTTACAAATCGTATTTTCTTTTTGCTGAGTTGTACATTTTCATTGTAGTAGGTTATGGATTTGTTTCTCACAATCCTTACCAGATAATGCTGAATGGATCGTTCATGATAGTTGCCAAGTTCTTTGGCATTTTGCCAGACATAAGCAAAAGTTTCCTGCACAATATCTTTAGATGCCTCTTTATCACGAGTTAGATTAAATGCAATTCGCACAAGGCTGTTGTAATACTGATCGCACAAAATCTTAACAGCTCTCCTGGGGTAGGAAAGCAATAATTTCCGAATCTCATGATTATTAACATGACCAGGCATCTTGCAAATGATTTCTCATAGATGATTTTTGGCTAATAGCAATCACCGCAGGGCAACCGTTGGTACTTAACCACCTCGTTAATCCATTAAAAAAGACTGTGCTATTAAAAATTATCTAAATAGCCTCCCTTAATTTAAGGGTTACCACAGCAAAAATGAAACTTTCTTGGCTAGTACCCGAATAAAAAAGGGGCCAGACCCCCTTCAGTTTGTATTAGTAGGAAAAACCAATCTCTTCGTCTATAACCTTGACAGTATAGTTTCGCCCTACTAATTCCTTTTTGGAATAATCGTCCCATTTGTGGCAACCAGATTCAATCGCCATCATATACTTTATGTGGAGTTGATCTTCATCCTCATAGTAAAACCGAATATCGAGGTATGTGCCGAAGTCATGAGGACAACGAACAACTTTGAAAAAAGATCCTTCCGGATTATTTCCAAATGCGCGTTTCAATTGATCAATATACACACGGATTTCAATGCGAGCGTTGTGCAGATAGTCGTTCGTTCCAACCTGTGCGCAAGGTTCATCACATGGTGTAGTTTGTGAAAGATAGATGTAGTCTAACATAGCTGTACTGTTTTGGTTGAACATCATTTTTTGTGCTCAACCAAACCGGGCTTTTCCGGAACGGCTATCGCGGGTGGACTAATTGAAGAAGCCAAGAGGAATCGGAATAAATGGGAAGGTAGGCCGTAGGCAGGTGCCCGTTTATGCCGAAGTCTCTTGGCGGAGTTCCGGAACAAGGCCGAACTTTGCCTAAAAAAATGAAGGAACTTAAATTGACTGCTGTCGGATCAACCCTTGAAAGACTTTAACCACATCTCGATTTGCTCGACTAATGACTTTGGATCTTGATTAGGGTATTTCTGTTCAATGTATTGCTCAAAGGTCATTTTGGTTTTTAGATCTGTCCATTCCTTTACCGTTAGCCTAAGCAGGGGCCACTTCTTTTGCTCGAACATAAACCCATACAGAGGGATATAAGGAGGCGCATAATGAAATGAGTTATCAATTAGTTTGCTATAGAGATCCGGCTTCAGTGCAAGCTTTAAATCCTGAACGATATCAAATAGTATTTTCCCTTTGCTTCCATTTGTGATCGCGTTGGCTAGTGCGGGCATTCCTTCATCATTAAAGAAGGTGAGCAAATAATCGCGGAACCCGTCCTCTGATATATCGCATAGATCACGGCAGTAGAACCAATACAATTTCTTGAAGCGTTCTAAGGAAAAACCATCTATCGATTTGTCAATTACAAAATCAATCAATTCATTCTCCAGCGCAATTGCGTTCTCAATAGCAGGGCTATTCTTCTTTCCAGCAGCAAGGAGCAGATACTTAGGTTTGGAAAACAATTCAAAATAGTAACTCTTGAAGAATATTGATTTGCGATCAAACGTCACTTGAACGTAGAGCGGATGAGTGACTTTACCATGAAAAGAAACAGTTTTGAGACGCTCGTTAAGGTAGGTCTTGTATGTAACCTTGTATGTTCGAGTCATTTTTGTTCAGTTCAGTGTTTTGTCAATCACATGAGTATAAATTAGTTCATTCGGCAGCGTAGGATGATCAGTATAGAAAATTATCTTGCTAAATTATTAAAAGTTTTGCTAAATACTATGTTATCAAAACATATTTTTTTATATTAGCGTTACAGTGGTACCCTGTGCTGTGATCTCATGCGTGGGAGTTATGGAGGTGCCAAATGGAGAAATTAAAGCCGGAGAAAGTAGTGGAAATCCTCAAAGCCAAAGGTGTGAGTGTGACTGTAGAACAGGCCGCTTCAATTCTCGAATTTCTTCGGAAGATGGCCAGCATTGTTGTGAGCCAATATTTAAAAACGGGAAACAATAAAAGGTAGTCAGAATTTGGTAACCTAAATCTTCTTTGTATGAAAACAGCGGACTTATACATCAGGGTAAGTACAGATGAGCAAGCAGACAAGGGCTATTCCCAGAGGAGCCAGGAAGAACTTCTCCGAAGGTATTGTGACATCAACAAGGTAAGTATCCGGAAAGTTATTTTTGAAGACCACTCCGCTAAAACGTTCAATCGTCCTGAATGGCAGAAATATCTTCAGGATTTGCGGAAGCATAAAAGTCAAACCGATTTGGTGCTGTTTCTCAAGTGGGATAGGTTCAGTCGAAATGCGGGAGATGCTTACCAAATGATTAACATCCTTAGAAAACTCGGAGTTGAACCTCAAGCCATTGAACAACCACTTGATCTGTCCATTCCGGAAAACAAGATGATGCTCGCTTTCTATTTAGCCGCGCCTGAAGTGGAGAATGACAGGCGCGCTTTAAATGTGATTCATGGCATGAGAAGAGCACGAAAAGAGGGGCGATATATGGGATTGGCTCCTATTGGTTACATCAATAAAACTGATGAAGGTGGCAAAAAACTTATAGCGCCCAGATACCCTGATGCGGATATTATTCGATGGTCGTTTGAGAAAATAGCTGAAGGCATATACAACACAGAGCAGGTTTATAAGAGAGCAAAGGAAAAAGGATTTAAAGGCACCAAAAGCCTTTTCTGGTTTGTGATAAGGAATCCAGTTTATTGTGGAAAAATATTTATCCCTAAATACAAAGACGAAGAGAGTCGGTTTGTAAAAGGACAGCACGAGCCCATTATTACAGAGGCGTTGTATTATCAAGTACAAGACGTTTTGGATGGTAGAAAGAGAGGACAGTATCGGTTAAAGGTGGCTTCGAATGCTACGATGCCGCTGCGCGGCTTTCTCATTTGCCCACACTGCGGTAAACTACTGACTGGGAGTGCTTCAAAGGGGCGGTACAAATACTATTCATATTATCATTGCTTTGATGGTTGCACCCGTAGATTTAAAGCTGATTATGTAAATAATCTCTTTGAGTATGAATTAAAGAAATATATTCCGCGACCTGAGATGGCGGAAGTTTACAAGATAACTTTAGCCGAAGCATGGAATGATCAGACAAATCATTTACAGAATGATAGGAAACAAGTGCTGGCGCAAATCAAAGACTTAGAAGAAAAGTTGTCCTACATCAGGGATTTGCTTTCTTCAAAACAACTCGACCCGGAAGATTTCAGAGAGATGAAATCGGAGTATTCCAGTAAACTGGAAAAGTTGGAGGTTAAACTCAGCGCGTGTGATGATAGTCAAGTCAGTATTGACCAGTTATTAAATCGTGGATTGGATAATCTATTAAAGTTAGACTACATCTATGAAACCGGAGACATCGAAAAGAAGCGGGAGGTGATTGGTTCGATGTACCCCGAAAAATTGACTTTTGACGGATTCGTACTTCGAGCCACCCGGGTCAATGAGGCTGTGCGTTTTATTTACATGATGAACAGCGAGTTAGGAGTAAATAAAAACAGGACAAACGGAAAAAATTCCAATTTGTCCTGTCAAGTCGGGGTGAGAGGATTCGAACCTCCGACCTCTACGTCCCGAACGTAGCGCACTAGCCGGGCTGTGCTACACCCCGAAGAGGTGCAAAAGTAATCAGTTCGCGCAATATTCCGAATTTCACAGCAAGGCTATTGTTCTATGTGGCAGGTACTCCTGCACACTTCACAATTTCCCTTATCTTGGCGCCCGCATTGTCTATGGCGCTGTACGAGAAACACCTCTATGTAAAAAAATCTACGTTGCCCAATGCCGGCAAGGGATTATTCACCAAAGTATTTATCCCCAAAGGCGAGAAGGTAGTTGAATACAAGGGCAAGATTACCACCTGGAAGGAAGTGGAGGATATTGACGGCAAGAATGCGTATATCTTTTACGTAAAGCGCGACCATGTTATTGATGCATGGAGAACCCTGCGCCACCTGGCGCGTTATGCCAACGATGCCCGTGGATTAAGCCGGGTTAAAGGTGTAACCAATAACTGCGATTACATTACGGAGGGACTAAAAGCCTACATCGAGTCGAAGAAGAATATACCGGCAGGCGCTGAAATTTTTGTGGACTACGGCCCTGATTACTGGAAGGTAATCCGCGAAAACCTGAAATTGGCCAAAAAGGAATCGAAAGAGAAAAAGAAGAAAGGCAAAAAGGCGCGGCATTACAAGCGTAAAACAGCCAAGCGTGTGGATACGCACCTGCTTTAGCGGTTATTTCCGCAGCAGCAGTTCCCTGGCTCTCTCCTTTGCGCCTGCTGCATAATCTTCGAAACCCAGCCTGCCCGCCTCATCGGCATAGGCATTAAGTAACCGATACGAATGCTTGTTCAGGTAAATGGCATCGGTAAGCAGGTTGTACACCTGCAGCGGATGGGACTGATGCCTGCCGAAGTAACGTGCGGCTGCCAGTATGCCCTCTTCAAAAAACGGGTTGTTATATCCTAACTTGTTGAAATACTGGTTTGCCTTCACACTGTCCCCTTTTTCCTCACTGGTTAATGCTTCATAAAGTAACCGGGCGGGTTTACTGAACTGAACCGCTGCATGCTCAACCCCTTGTGGCTTGTAATTTCCGGCACTCTCTGCGATAAGCCATTCAACCTCGCTTATTTTTTGCCGTAACTGTTTATCGGAAGTCTCATTGCGCGCCAGGCCGATGTACTTTTTTGCCAGGCCCAGCCGCCCCATGGTTAACTGGCGTTTGCCCATTTCATAACACGCCAATGCACGGTATTCGGCATTTTTAATGTGATTCAACAACTGGTTAAAAAGCAACGTATCGCGTGAGGTTACCCGGTATCGGAAAAACTGGTACCGTTCGAAGTCGGAAAGCGAGGACAACCCGGTTGCTGGCGCGGCCAGAATTTTTTGCAACTGCCTGCCGATTTCACGGACAACCGAATCGTTTTGGTTAAGCAATTCAACGCTTGCCTTAAGTGCTTCGTTGCGCAGGCCAGCTTCTGCTAATGCAATGGACTGGTAATACCGTGCGTCTTTGTAATTGGTTTCAACCGCGTTAGAAAAATGCGACACAGCCAGTTCGGGTGCACCCTGCTCCAATGCCCATAATCCAAGTATGTAGTTATACTCACCCTGCATAGCCTGGCTCAGGTAACCCAGTTCGGCCAGTATGGCCATTGCCCTGGAAACGTTTCCCTGGTGGTAATACGCATGGGCCAGCGTTGACTTAAGTGCTTCACTGTATACTTCATTGGAGGGATGAGAAGCAAGCCGATAGGCTTTTTCGATAAATGCCGTATCCAGATCCTTCACCGCATATACCATGTAGTTATTCAGCAAGGTGGCATTGAGTAAATTAAGTGTAGAATCCGGCAGAACAGGTTGGTGCGCAATCTTTTGCCGCTGAAGTACCGCCAGCACCAGGGCATTACTTTGAATTGCGGTTGATTGCAAAAAAAGTTTCGATACCGAATCAACCTTAACCGGTATAAGCTCCTCT
>JAGUUF010000092.1 GCA_020063545.1 Cytophagales bacterium | reverse complement strand
TTGAATTAAGTATTGTGTCCCTTTTTATCTAGAAAATCTAGAGAAAAAGCTTGGCAGGATGCTGACTAAACAAAAGCCGGGACGCAAGCCCGAATAGGGGGACACGATACTTAATTCCAATGAATTAAGTATCGTGTCCCCCTAATCACAGCCGATTTATTAGAGGGTGTTTCAATCCGTGGTTCTTTATCTGATTTTATCGTTGGTGGCGCTTGTGGTCAATATCCCGATGGGATATATTAGGGAAAATTGCCCCCGATTTTCTTTTCGCTGGTTTTTTATAAACTCCTGCAATGCTGAAGTTGATTTGGCGTAACCTCCAAAATGATAATCGAAGTTAAGCTTCCAGTTTGAATCGACTGTTTCTAAATGTTTGCCAATATCATCTATTAGGAATTCCGCTCCCCTCAGAACGGGAAAACCAATTATGTGCTTCGCATTGCTCACTCCTTTTATCAAACCCGCCAGTGTTCCCCCGGTGCCTACTGCGCAACACAGGTAGTCAAAATCATTCCCGAGTGTTCCGGCAAACTCTTCCACACCGTTCACGGCCAGATCGTTTGTGCCACCTTCCGGTATCAGGTAGAAATCGCCAAACTGGTTACGGAGTTGATCGATAACTTCATTCTCCTGCTTTCTCCGGTACGCCACGCGCGATATGTAGTGCAGGCGCATACCCCGGCTTTTGGCAAAAGCCAGGGTTGGGTTTAAGGGGCACGTTTCTTCGCCCCGGATAATACCGATGCTTTCAAACCCCAGTTCACGGGCTGCAGCCGCAGTTGCATAAATGTGGTTTGAATAGGCCCCGCCAAAAGTCAGCAGGGTTTTCTTTCTTTGCACCCGGGCTTCCGCCAGGTTGTATTTCAGTTTCCACCACTTGTTTCCCGAAACGTATGGGTGGTTCAGGTCCTCGCGTTTCACCAGCACGCGCACACCCGCCTTGTCGAAAACGGCATCGTGAAGCTCCTGCGTGGGTGTTGGTGTGTAGCGCAACATCTGACAGCTTGTGTCCTGCAAGGTACACATTGCTTTTTGCTGTTGCGATAAGGTGATACCTTGAAACAGATTGATGCAGGATTATTTTAAAGGACGGGGCGCACAGGTAAAAACCGAAAACCGGTTTTTAAAAGCACACTATGTTACCGAGCATATTGAAGGCCTGGATGAACCGTTGCTATCTTCACCCGAAACGCAACTCTTTTTCGAGCAGCCCAAAACCATCGTTAACAAAGTTACCAGCCCCGACCTGGGTATGGCCTGGTCGCTTAACCCCTACCAGGGCTGCGAACACGGGTGTGTATATTGCTATGCGCGCAACACGCATGAGTACTATGGTTTTAGTGCCGGTTTGGATTTTGAAAGCCGGATCATGGTAAAGCAGAATGCCCCGCAATTGTTGGAAAAATTTCTGCTAAAACCCGGTTGGCAGCCGGTGCCCATCGGTGTTTCGGGTAATACCGATTGTTACCAGCCCATTGAGCGCAAGCTGGAAATTACACGGGGCCTGTTGAAGGTGTTTGCAAAATACAGGCACCCGGTTGGGCTCATCACCAAAAACAGCCTTATCCTTCGCGACCTGGACCTGCTCAAAGACCTGGCATCGGATAACCTGGTGCATGTTTATATTTCAATAACCACGCTGGATGAAGAGCTGCGAAGGGTTATGGAGCCGCGAACGGCCAGTGCGATAAAACGATTAAAAACAGTTGAAGCCCTGGCAACGGCCGGTGTTCCTGTTGGCATTATGAATGCCCCGGTTATTCCCGGCCTTAACCACCACGAAATTCCTGCCGTGATTAAAGCTGCGGCTGAACACGGTGCACGTGCCGCAGGCATGACGGTGGTGCGGCTGAACGGGGCCATCGGTAAAATTTTTGAAGACTGGCTGAAAAAAAATTTTCCCGACCGGTTTGCTAAAGTGTGGAACCAGGTATGCGCCCTGCATGGGGGCAACGTAAACGATTCTCAATTCGGCAGGCGTATTACGGGCGAAGGAAATATTGCCGAAGCAATCCACCAGCTTTACCGGGCTGCAAAGAAAAAATACCTTGATGAGAGAAACATGCCGCCCATCGACCTTACGAAGTTCAGAAAAGGGGGTAGCTTAAATCTTTTTTGAAGTGTTATAACACCAGCTCAATTTGTCCATCCAGCAAATCCTCAAACCGCTCGGCTTGTCGTATCAGCTTTGCTTCATTGTTCAGCACCAGCACTTCGGCCGGCCGCAGGCGCGAGTTGTAATTTGATGCCATGGAAAACCCATACGCACCGGCATTTTTTATAGCCAGGATATCACCTTCGCGTACTTCGCTGAGTTTCCGGTCGGCCCCAAGGGTGTCTGTTTCGCAGATGTAACCCACTACGGTGTATTGCTTGTCTTCACCGGTGGGATTTGAAATGTTTATGATGTGATGGTACGCATCGTACATCATCGGGCGCAGCAGATGGTTCAGCCCGGTATTTACTCCCACAAATGTGATTGAAGGTGTGTTTTTGACCACGGTTACTTTGGCCAGAAGTATTCCCGCTTCACTTACAAGGAATTTGCCGGGCTCGAACCACAATTCCAGTTTGCGGCCATACTGCCTGCAAAATTCATTGAACGATTCGGTGAGTTTTAACCCCAGGTCGAACATGTTGGTTACTGCATCGCCCTCTTTATACGCCACTTTAAACCCGCTGCCGAAGTCAATAAAACTCAGGTCGGGAAAATCGGTGGCCACACTGAAAAAAATCTCAGCCATTTTCAGAAACACCTCGGTTTCGGTTATATCCGATCCGGTATGGATGTGCAGTCCGCTAACCCGGATGTTGTACTGATTGACAATGTCCAGGATCTGCGGAAGTTGGTGTACCGAAATGCCGAACTTCGATTCGCTGTGGCCGGTTGAAATTTTATAGTTGCCCCCGGCAAGGATATGCGGATTCAGCCGGATAGAGCAGGGGTATGCGCTCCGGTATTGTGCACCAAATTTTTTGAGATAAGAAAGGTTGTCAATATTAATCGTAAGGCCAAGTTTTACGGCCTCCTCTATTTCGCTGAAGTCGGCACAGTTTGGCGAGAACATGATTTCGTCAGGCGAAAATCCGGCTTTGAGGGCAAGGTGCGCCTCCTGTATGGAAACGGCATCGGCCCCGGCACCATGCTTGTGCAGAAGTTTTAAGATTGAAAGATTGGAGAGCGCCTTGATGGCATATTTAATCTTTACATCAGCATTGGAAAAAACCATGCGCAACGTGTTGAACTGGCTCACGATTTTTTCCGCATCGTAAACATACAGGGGTGTGCCGAATTGCGCTGCGATGGCCGTTACAGGCACACCTTGTATAACATAATGTCCGTCTTTTAATTCCATGTCGGCTAAAAGACTCAAATATACCTTCCGGCCCCGACTTCAATAACCGGATTGATTATTTTTGAAGATGAAGTTGTTTTACCGCGAGTATGGAAGCGGAAGTCCGATGGTGATTTTACATGGCCTCATGGGCTCATCGGATAATTGGCTGCCCCAGGCCAAAATGCTTGGCGGGCAATACCATGTTTATGTGGTTGATCAACGCAATCACGGGCAGTCGCCCCACAGCCATGATTTTGATTACCGGGTGCTGCAGGAAGATCTCCGCTTGTTTATTGAGCACCACAACCTGATCAATCCCGTTGTGCTGGGGCACTCTATGGGCGGCAAGGCAGCCATGAATTTTGCACTGGCTTACCCGGAAAAACTGAGCAAACTGATTGTTGTTGACATTGCACCAAAAGCATATGAAGTTCGGCACGACCATATTGTTGAAGGCCTGAAAGCAGTGCCGATTGAATCAGTTACTTCGAGAAATGAAGCCGATGAAGCGTTGGCCAGTTACGTACCCAATCCATCGGTGCGTCAATTCCTGTTAAAGAATTTACTGCGCAAACCCGAAGGTGGTTTTACCTGGCGCATCAACCTGGAGGTAATTGATAAAAACCTGGAGTTAATAGGCGTGGGGCTGCTCCATCAAAGCGTTTTCGATAAGCCAACATTGTTTATACGGGGTGCCAAATCGGATTATATACTTGATGCGGACAGGCCGGTTATTAAAAAATTTTTTCCGAATGCAACGCTGGTTACAATGGATACAGGCCATTGGGTGCAAGCCGAAAAGCCGGAAGAGTTTGTAAAAGTTGTTTTAAACTTCCTGCATGAGTAGGAAAGGCACCCTATACCTTATTCCCAATGTTATCGCAGAAGGAACAACCGATGCGGTGATTCTTCCGCATGTAAAGAATACGATAAAAGCAATCCGGTATTTTCTGGCCGAAGACATTCGCACGGCACGCAGGTTTGTAAGCAGCCTTAAAATTTTTGATTCAATAGAACCCATCCAATTTAATGTACTAAACAAGGAAACCCGGCCTGCCGATTTGAGTGATCTGCTTAAACCGCTGGCAGCAGGTAATGATATGGGCATCATCACCGAATCCGGCTGCCCCGGCATTGCCGACCCCGGAGCATTGGCAGTTGCCTTTGCCCACCGGCAAAACATACGGGTAGTGCCCCTGGTTGGGCCATCTTCTTTGCTGCTTGCATTAATGGCCTCCGGACTAAACGGGCAGCATTTTGCATTCCGTGGGTATTTGCCGGTAAATAAGGCTGAACGGGATGCTGCAATTGCCGCATATGAGAAGGAATCCCGTAAAATGAGCGTTACCCAAATTTTTATTGAAACACCCTATCGAAACAATCAGCTCTTCGAGTCGCTGGTTCGCACACTTTCGGGAAGCACCTTGTTGTGTGCGGCAACCGATATTACCGGTAAATCCGAATCCATAAAGACCAGAACTGTTTCAGACTGGAGAAAAGAAAAAACTGAATTCCCGAAACTCCCAACGGTTTTCCTGTTTTTGGCCCGCTGACCGGTATCTTTTTGTTTTACGGGCATTCATCTAAATTTGCCGACTTATTCCAAATCCATAACACATGCCTTATCTATTTACCTCTGAATCCGTATCGGAAGGACACCCCGATAAAGTTGCCGACCAGATTTCGGATGCGCTGATTGATTACTTTCTGGCCTATGACCCAAACTCAAAAGTTGCCTGCGAAACCCTGGTAACCACCGGCCAGGTGGTGCTGGCCGGAGAAGTTAAATCAGAGGCCTATTTGGATGTTCAGGATATCGCCCGCGAGGTTATCCGTAAAATCGGGTACACCCGCAGCGAATACATGTTTGAGGCAAATTCGTGCGGAATATTCTCGGCCATCCACGAGCAATCACCGGATATTAACCAGGGTGTTGAACGAAGGAAAAAGGAAGAACAGGGAGCTGGCGACCAGGGCATGATGTTCGGGTACGCCACCAACGAAACGGATAATTACATGCCGCTGCCGCTTGAAATTGCCCACTCCCTGCTTCGCGAACTGGCCGCAATACGAAGGGAAGGAAAACAAATGACCTACCTCCGGCCCGATTCCAAATCGCAGGTAACCATTGAGTACAGCGATGACAACAAACCCCAGCGCATTGATGCCATTGTGGTTTCAACCCAGCATGATGATTTTGATAAGGATGGCCCCATGCTGAAAAAGATTGAAGACGACATAAAAAATATTCTTATCCCGCGGGTAATGAAAAAACTCCCCGGCAGGGTGCAGAAACTATTTAACGGACAGATAAAATATTTTATTAACCCTACCGGCAAGTTCGTTATCGGAGGCCCCCATGGCGATACCGGGTTAACCGGCCGGAAAATTATTGTGGATACCTATGGCGGAAAGGGTGCGCATGGCGGTGGGGCATTTTCCGGAAAAGATCCCTCAAAGGTTGATCGGTCAGCAGCGTATGCTACCCGCCACATTGCCAAAAACCTTGTAGCGGCCGGTGTTTGCAATGAGGTGCTGGTGCAGGTAGCGTATGCCATTGGTGTGGCTAAGCCCGTTGGCCTGTATGTTAACACTTACGGAACCGCTAACGTGAAGTTGAATGACGGGGAAATTGCCAAGCGCGTTGAAAAGATTTTTGACATGCGGCCGTACTTTATTGAGAAACGGTTTAATCTGCGCTCACCTATATATTCCGAAACCGCTGCCTACGGGCACATGGGCCGTGAGCCCAGAAAAGTTGAAAAGGTATTTAACAAGGGAAAGCAAAATGAAAAGCGTGTTACGGTTGAACTTTTCCCGTGGGAAAAACTGGACTATGTGGATAAGGTTAAAAAAACATTTAAGCTGAAATGATAAAGGGCCGTAAGGCCCTTTACTTTTAACTGCGAGTGGTAATTATACCGCTTAGATTCACTAACCAGTTTAAATGAGGTTATGGATCATCAGATTGCTTTATTATACACGTCCGTTCTTCACCTTCGTTTTGAATTTTTTTAACTGGGCTTTCAGTGCTTCGGTTGCCTGGTCGGTAGCGGCTTCAAATGAACGTGCCTTTTCTGTGGCAAATAACTGGTTGCCCGGCAGGTTTAGTTTTATTTCAACGGTTTTATTCTCTACCCCCTCATTGTTCAATCGCAGAAAAACTTCGCCATCCACCATGCGGTCAAAATACGTTTCCAGTTTATCAATTTTCTTTTGGATAAAGTTCACCAGTTTTCTGTCGGCATCGAAATGGATGGATTGCACTTTCAGTTTCATAGTCGGTAAAAATTTAGTGTTGAACATAAAACAGTTTCGTTAATCAGGCCTTAGGGTGAGCCTGGTCATAAGCCTTCTTCAGTTTTTCAATTGAGTTATGCGTATACACCTGGGTGGCAGCAAGGCTGCTGTGGCCAAGTAAATCTTTAACGGCATTAATCTCTGCGCCTTTATTCAGCAAATGTGTTGCATACGTATGGCGCAGTACATGGGGGCTGCGTTTATCGCTGGTAGAGTTGGCATCCAGGTATTGCTTTACTATCCGGTACACCAGCATGGGGTAACAGGGCTCCCCTTTGTCGGTCACAAAAAGAAACCCGTGATTTTTCAACTCAACTTCTTTATTCCTGATTTGCTGGTAGTTTTTAATCAACGGGGCAATGGAAGCAGGAAAGGGTATTACCCGCTCCTTGTTCCGCTTACCCAACACTTTAATGGTGCCGTTACGCAGGTCAATTTGTGATTCCTTTAAGGTAATCAGTTCGGAAAGCCGTATGCCCGTTGCATAAAAAAGTTCCAGGATAAGTTTATCGCGCCAGCCGGCATGGGTTTCGTCAAACCGTACAGTATCCAGCAGGTTCGTGATTTCTTTTTCCCGGATAAAAGAAGGCAAACGCTTTTGGGTTTTAAGCACCCGGATTTTCATCATCGGGTTTTTGGTAATGACCTGTTCGCGTACCAGGAACTTGTAGTAGGTGCGCAAACTGGCAATCTTCCGGTTTACCGAAGTAGCACGTGCCCCGCTTTCCACAACCTGTATTATCCATGATCGGATTATGCCGTAATCGGCCTGTTCGGAGGTAAACTCAGGAAACGTTGTATCGAGAAATTCGGTAAACTGGGCCAGGTCGGTTTTATAGGCAGTTAAGGTGTGCTTACTTACCCGCTTCTCGAATTGCAAATAATTGAAAAAGGACTCCACCATACGCACTGCCTGTCAGACAAGTCCAATATAAAAAATAATCCCCACTGTTATGTAACGGTGGGGATTACCATATAGTTGAGAATCCGGCTGAAAAGCCGTTTGAGGTTCTATTGGTTTTCCTGCATTTTCTGGCGCTCGCGGTAAGCAGCACGGATAATTTCATTGCGCCTGCGAACGGAAGGTTTTTCGAAGGAGGTACGTGCACGCAGTTCCTTTAAAACCCCTGTTTTTTCAAACTTTTTTTTGAAACGCTTCAGCGCCTTATCAATGGATTCGTTCTCCTTGATGTTTACAATAATCATGTTTTTCCTTTTAGGGCTGCAAATATAGCGAAATGACCCTCAAAAATGCAAAATCACTTTAAAATGGCCCTGGAGATGACCAACTTTTGAATTTCAGAGGTGCCCTCCCCTATGGTGCACAGTTTGGCATCGCGGTAGTATTTTTCAGCCGGAAAGTCTTTTGTGTACCCATACCCGCCAAAAATCTGAACGCACTCATTCGCAACCTCAACCGCTATTTCGGAGGCATATAGCTTGGCCATTGCCGATTCTTTATTGACACTTTTTCCTTTGTTTTTTAAATCGGCTGCCCGGTAGGTTAGCAAGCGGGCTGCCTCAATTTTAGTAGCCATATCGGCAAGCTTGAATGATATACCCTGGAACTCCGAAATCGGCCGGTTAAACTGGTGGCGTTCCTTGGAGTATTTCAGGGCGGCTTCAAATGCCCCCTGGGCAATGCCTAAACTTAATGCTGCAATGGAAATGCGGCCCCCGTCAAGCACTTTTAGGGCTTGCACAAACCCTTCTCCTTCGTTGCCGAGCATTTGCGATTTATGAATGCGGCAGTCGGTAAAAATCAGTTCGGCTGTTTCGGAAGCACGCATACCCAGTTTATTCTCCTTTTTCCCAGCCGAAAAACCAGGCGTACCTTTTTCTATGATAAAGGCCGTCATGCCGTGCGAATCGCCAACAGCACCGGTGCGCACGATGACAACAGCCACATTGCCCGATTTGCCATGGGTAATGAAATTTTTTGCCCCGTTGATCACAAAATAATCACCATCCTTCACTGCCACCGTGCGCATGTTGCCGGCATCCGATCCCGTATTTGGCTCGGTTAAGCCCCAGGCACCAATCCACTGGCCGCTTGCCAGTTTCGGAAGGTATGCAGCCTTCTGCGATTCATTGCCAAACTGCAGAATATGGTTGGTGCATAACGAGTTGTGGGCCGCCATTGAAAGACCAATGGAGCCGTCAATCTTTGACAGCTCAGCGATAGCCGTTACGTATTCCGGGTAACCAAACCCGGCCCCTCCGTATTCTTCCGGAACGAGCACACCCATCAGACCCAACTCGCCCATTTTATGGAAGAGGTTAACGGGGAATTCCTGGCTTTCGTCCCAATCCATCATTTTAGGGAGGATTTCGCGTGCCCCAAAGTCGCGCACCATCTGTGCCACCATCTTCTGATTTTCGCTTTCGGTCAGTTCTATTCCCGAGGGATGTTCATTCACTATCTGCATGGTTTTTTTGGTAAAGAATGCGTTAAGGGCTACGAAGGTACGCATATATACGACTCCGAACGAATGTTAGTTTGTAATTTCTTTTATACGTTAACCAGCACTCAAATCGCTATTTTTGCCGTTCGTTTTTGGGAATTATGAAATGGCCACGCAAATCCTTTGCAATAGCTGACATTCCATGTTGCCCGAACTTAAAATTATGAGTACATGAAAATAGCTGTAGTCGGAACCGGGTATGTAGGTCTGGTAACCGGAACCTGTTTTGCCGAGACCGGTAATACGGTAACCTGTGTGGATATTGATGCCGAAAAAATTAAAAAATTGTCTTCGGGTACGCTGACCATTTTTGAGCGCGGGCTCGACAGTTTGTTTCATAAAAACATAAAACATGGCCGGCTTTTTTTCACAACAAACCTGGAAGAAGGCGTACGTGGTGCTAAAGTAATTATGCTGGCCCTGCCAACCCCACCCGGAGAAGATGGCTCTGCCGATTTGCAGCATGTATTGAAAGTGGCTGACCAGCTTGGGCCGCTGTTAACGGACTACACCGTTATTGTGAACAAAAGTACGGTACCCGTTGGTACAGCCGAACGGGTTCGCGAGCGGGTAGCCAAAAATGCGCGGGCAGAATTCGATGTTATCTCTAACCCGGAGTTCCTTCGGGAAGGACTTGCCGTGGAAGATTTTATGAAGCCCGAACGGGTAGTGGTTGGTACCCGGTCGGAGCGGGCAAAAAAAATCATGGAGCAGTTATACGCACCGTTTACCCGCCAGGGAAACCCGATTATTTTTATGGACGAGCGCTCCAGCGAATTAACAAAATATGCGGCCAATGCTTTTCTGGCTACTAAAATCACGTTCATGAACGAGGTTGCCAACCTGTGCGAACGGGTGGGGGCCGATGTTGATGCCGTACGGATTGGCATTGGGGCCGACAGCCGCATCGGCAAACGGTTTTTGTTTGCCGGAATCGGCTATGGCGGAAGTTGCTTCCCTAAGGATGTACAGGCCCTTGCAAAATCTTCCGGCCAGGCGGGTTATCGTTTTGCAATTCTTGATAGTGTAATGGAAGTTAATGAGCGGCAGAAAGTTCGATTAGTGGAGATGCTGGAGCATTTCTATAAAGAGGGTTTAACCGGAAAGAAAATTGCACTGTGGGGGCTCGCTTTCAAGCCGCATACCGATGATATACGGGAAGCGCCCGCCTTATACATTATTGAGTCGCTGAAAAAGAAAGGAGCACACGTTCACGTTCACGACCCCGAGGCTATGGAAAATGTAAGGCGCATCATGGGCGATACCATTGGGTATGGAACTGAACCCTACGATATACTCGAAGCCGCAGATGCCCTGCTGATTGCCACCGAGTGGCCGGAGTACCGTACCCCCGATTTTGACAAGATGGCCTCTCTGATGAAACGAAAAGTAATTTTTGATGGCCGCAACCTTTACGATTTATTGCTGATTCGTGAACTTGGGTTTACTTATTTCAGTATTGGCCGAAAACAAATAGTTCAATAGGTGAAACGAAACATTTTGATAACAGGCGGGGCAGGGTTTATAGGCTCGAGTGTTGTTCGCCTTTTTGTAAAAAAATATCCCGCGTACCGGATAGTTAACCTGGATAAACTTACCTATGCAGGCAACCTGGAAAACCTGCGCGATGTTGAGCGGGCTGAAAATTATACCTTTCTGCGGGGAGACATACTGGATATAGAATTACTCGCCACCATTTTCCAGGAATACACCATCGACAGTGTCATTCACCTGGCTGCCGAGTCGCACGTTGATCGCTCCATTCACAACCCGGACGAGTTTGCCCTGACCAACATTATCGGAACCATCCGGCTGCTGCGGGCCGCACAGGCAGCATGGCATACAAATTTTCAGGGCAAACTGTTCTATCATATTTCAACGGATGAAGTTTACGGGTCTGTTACCAGCGGATACTTCACCGAAACAACTGCGCTCGATCCGCGCTCTCCGTATTCGGCATCCAAAGCGGGAAGTGATCATTTTGTTGTTGCCTTTAACAACAGTTACGGCATGCCGGCTGTAATCAGCCGCTGTTCCAACAATTACGGGCCTTACCAGTTCCCGGAAAAGCTTATTCCGCTGATGATTAACAACATCATGCACAACAAGCCGCTGCCCGTTTATGGCAAAGGCGAAAACATACGCGATTGGCTGTATGTGGAAGATCATGCGAGGGCCATCGATGCTATTTTTCATAGCGGGCGTTCAGGCGAAGTATACAACATCGGGGGTAATAATGAGTGGAGGAATATTGACTTGGTGAAGTTGCTGTGCCAGATTATGGATAAAAAACTAAACCGGCCCGAGGGCACCTCCGGCCGACTGATTACTTTTGTTAAAGATCGGCCCGGGCACGATTTACGGTATGCCATCGATCCGGCTAAAGTGATTAGTGAAACCGGGTGGAGGCCGGAAACCGATTTCGCAACCGGCCTGGAACTGACGGTGGATTGGTATCTTTCAAACACGGAGTGGCTTGCACACGTAACTTCGGGCGAATACCTGAAGTACTACGATAAAATGTACGCAAATCGTTAAAAAACAAATAGTTACAAAATGAAAGGCATCATTCTGGCAGGCGGTTCGGGCACCCGGCTTCATCCCATTACGCTGGCCATCAGCAAGCAACTGATGCCCCTGTACGATAAACCCATGATCTATTACCCGCTTTCGGTTTTGATGATGGCCGGTATTCGCGAAATCCTGATTATATCCACTCCGCACGATCTGCCGTTGTTTAAAAAATTACTCGGCACCGGCTCCCACCTGGGGTGTTCTTTTTCGTATGCTGAACAACCCAAACCGGAAGGTCTGGCCCAGGCATTCATCATCGGTGAAAAATTTATCGGCACCGACAGCGTGGCGTTGATATTGGGCGATAATATTTTCTACGGCTCCGGCTTTGGAAAACTGGTTCAGTCGTGTGTTGAACCTGACGGAGGAATTATTTTTGCTTACCATGTAAACGACCCAGAACGGTATGGCGTGGTGGAGTTTGATGCAGCCATGAATGCACGTAGCATTGAAGAGAAACCCGCCAAACCAAAATCGCAGTATGCCGTTCCCGGGTTATATTTTTATGATAATAATGTAATCAGCATCGCTAAATCCATAAAACCCAGTGCACGCGGAGAGCTTGAGATAACCGAAGTAAACAACATCTACCTGAGGCGAGGTAAACTGAAAGTTGCCGTTATGAACCGTGGCACCGCCTGGCTCGATACCGGCACGTTCGATTCGCTGATGCAGGCCTCGGTGTTTGTGCAGGTAATCGAACAGCGGCAGGGGTTGAAAATCGGGTGCATTGAAGAGGTAGCCTACCGGATGAACTACATCACCCGCGACCAACTGCTGGCGCTTGCCAGGCCGCTTGAGAAAAGCGGGTATGGAGAATACCTGAAACGAATTGCCTGAATTATTCCTGGTAAATAACGTGAAGCAGGGTGGTGCCAACGGCATGTAACTTTTCCTTGCTTATCAGGTCCATGTTGTCTTTGCGGGTATGGTGGAAGTCGCCAAAAAAGCCAAGCTCCGGATCGTAGCTGATGATGTTGATCATCGGAATTTTGGCAAACTCGTTTACAAAAACATGATCATCCGTAATGCTTCCTTCATTTTTGTTGATAAAAATGTTTCCGAACCCAAGCCGCGAGGCTGTTGACCATACCTTGTTAACAATCCCGGGGGCATATTCCATGGAGTAGCCCTCTTTAACAAATACGGAATTATGCCCGCCCACCATATCCAGCAGGATTCCGAAGTAGGCAGAGTAATTCGGCTTGTGTTTATTTTTTGACCAATGTTGTGAGCCCAGGCACCACCAGGAGAGCAGATTTTTGGGAAGCGGGTAATCAACACCCTTGCCGTAAAGGGTTTCGGCTGTGGCCTGGTCAAAACCCCAGTCTTCCCCGTCAAACAAAATAATATCCACGCCTACATCCGGAGGCTGTGCCGAATGGAGTGTACGGGCAATTTCAAGCAATATGCCTACACCACTGCCCCCGTCATTGGCTCCGTCAAAATAACCACGAGGCTTGTCCTCATCTTTATCTGAAAATGGGCGGGTGTCCCAATGGGCGGCAAGCAGGATGCGCTTCGATCGTTCGGGATAGTAGGATGCAATAATATTTCGCAGCGAAAGTTTCTGGTTGTCGTACGTGGTGGCCGAAAATTCCTGCACGGTAACCGCTGCACCATACCGGGTAAATTGTGCAACAAAAAAATCGCCTGCCTGTTTATGGGCTTTGGTATTTGGGATGCGCGGCCCCAAACCAACCTGCCGCTCAATAAACCGGTAGGCCGAGTCGCTGCTGAATAATGGCACCACTACATTTTTCAGGGGTTTTTCAGCATTTTCCTTATCCGTATTGCCGGGCTCCGATTTACATGAAAGCAGCAGAAACAGCATACCCGACAAGAAGATTGAAAACAGGCGCATATGGTTGATTATGAACATGGTTTTGCAAGTAATTCAAAAAACGCATACTTTTGCATCGAAGTTTATGAATAACCAAGACGAGGGGACAAAACAGTCCCCTCTTTGTTTTGGTGGTTTTATGGAAATACAGGAGCGCATACGGGAATTGGCCGAGAAATGCCTGATGGATGATTCGCAGTTTATTGTTGATGTCATCGTTTCCCTGCGTAAAACGCCAAAAAAAGTTTTGGTAATTCTGGATGGGGACCGGGGTGCCGGCATTGACGATTGTGCCAATTTGAACCGGGCACTTTCCGAAGCGCTGGACAAGGTTAACCTGATTGAGGGGCGGTACCTGCTTGAAGTATCAACCCCCGGCCTGGATCACCCGCTGAAACTGAAGCGCCAGTATTACAAAAACCTGAACAGAAAGGTGCGCGTAAAAACGTCCGCCACAACGGTTGAAGGAGTATTGGCCGCTGTAACCGAAGAATCCGTAACGGTGCACCAGGTAACGGGCAGCGGTAAGAAGAAGGAAACAAAGGAAATTACCATTCCTTTTGCTGATATAGAAAGAACATTTGTACTGGTTTCATTTAATTGATAACGTATGACGACAATCAATGCTGCAACACTTATTGAGTCGTTTGCTGATTTTGCAAAACAGAAAAACATCGATCGCCCCACCATGATCCGTATCCTGGAAGATGTGTTCAGGAATATGATCAGGAAAAAATACGAGACCGATGATAATTTCGACATCATCATCAATGTTGATAAAGGCGATTTGGAAATCTGGCGTTTCCGTGAAATTGTTGACGATGACTCGGAAGACATCTGGGATCATGATAAGATTGCCTTATCGGATGCACGCAAGATTGAACCCGATTTTGAAGTGGGCGAAGAAGTGGCCGAGCCTATTTACCTGGAAGATTTTGGCCGAAGGGCGGTAACCACCGCACGCCAAACCTTAATTCAAAAGGTTAAAGACCTGGAGAAGGATATCCTCTTCCAGAAATACAAAGACCTTGTGGGCGAAATTATTACCGGTGAAGTGTACCAGGTGCTCAGCAAAGAAGTGTTGCTGATTGATGCCGAAGGAAACGAAATATCCATTCCGCGAAGCGAGCAAATACACAAAGACCGCTACCGCAAAGGCGAAAGCGTGCGGGCCATCGTACATAAAGTAGAAATGGTTAACGGCAACCCGAAAATTATTCTGAGCCGTACATCGCCCGTGTTCCTGGAACGGCTGTTCGAGCAGGAGGTTCCTGAAGTATATGACGGCCTGATTACCATTAAAAAGGTAGTGCGCGAACCGGGCGAGCGTGCCAAGGTAGCCGTTGAATCGTATGATGACCGCATTGACCCCGTAGGCGCCTGCGTGGGTATGAAAGGCTCCCGCATTCATGCCATTGTACGCGAACTGCAAAACGAAAACATTGATGTTATCAATTTTACCGAGAACCTTGAACTCTATGTTCAGCGGGCATTAAGCCCTGCAAAGATCTCATCGATAAAAATTGATAAAGACAACGGTCGCATTTCGGTTTACCTTAAGCCCGACCAGGTTTCGCTGGCCATCGGCAAAGGCGGCTTAAACATCAAGCTGGCTAGCCGGCTGGTGGGTTATGAAATTGATGTATTCCGCGAACTGGACGGCCAAACCGAAGAAGATGTTGACCTGGATGAATTTGCCGATGAAATTGAAAGCTGGGTAATTGATGAACTGAAGCGCATCGGGCTGGATACCGCCAAGAGTGTGCTGAACCTGAGCA